>JANNJI010000881.1:0-2624 GCA_031405795.1 Gammaproteobacteria bacterium | reverse complement strand
TGCGTGTCGACAGCGCGGCCAAACAGTTATCCATTAACTACATGGCCATGGTACAGCAATCCACCGGTGAAGACTGGAATGACGTTGAATTGCAATTATCCACCGCCCAAGCGCACATTGGCGGCGAACAACCGCAACTCGTGCCATGGCGGGTCAGCGAATGGACACCGCCACCGGTGATGCTCAGGCAAGAAAAACTAAAGCGTCTACGTAGCAAAGACAATAGCGAAGAAATAAGCATGAAACAAATGCATGAGCCTGAGGGAGCATTCGATGAATATCCAATGGCGGCTTCTGCGGCTGCACCTCTGTCGAAACCTCTCGCTAATGTCGTCACTAATGCCACGTCGGTGGTGTTTGTCATCCCCGGCAACAAAACCATCCACAGCGACAACGAACCGCATCGCGTCACGGTGTTCATGGATCGGTTCCCCGGCTATTTCCGTTATGTGACGGTACCCAAACTGGCGGCGCAGGCCTACCTCAAGGCTAAGGTAAAAAATACCAGCAACTATCCGCTACTGCCCGGCGAGACACAAATATTCATGGACAACCAATTTGTCGCCAAAGGACAATTGGCATTCGTCGCTCCTGGCGAGGAATTCTGGACATCGTTGGGCGTGGATGCAGCGATAAAAGTCGAATACCAGTTATTACGCCGCTTACAGAAACAAACCGGCTTGGTCAATAAATCCATGCGCTATGAATATGAGTATCGCACCACACTCACCAACAACAAGGCCAGCACGGAAGACGTTGTCATCTGGGATCAAGTTCCTATCTCGTCACACGAAAAAATCCAGATACAACTACTCGAACCCAACTATCGTGTCGACAGCGATGAACTAAAGAAAAACGAATTAAATTATTTAGAATGGTATTACCAACTAAAATCTGGCGAGAAGAAGATTATCCCATTTAGCTTTGTGGTGGAGCATCCGCTGGGGATGACGGTGGAAGGGCTATGACATTATTGGCGATTCACTAAATAGAAGAGGATGTCAGACAGGATTGTGCTGTTTTATACACATTACAACATCAGCCAGATTATTTTTAAGTGGAAATGAGGAATATTTACGATGAACGTACAAGCAGCACAAGATGCCTTAGCAAAGTTATCTGAACTGGAACTGATTACTGAAGCTCAGCGTACTCTGGCATTGCAACATAAAGAGGCACGTGAGGCTCTGGCGGAGCCAGGTGGTTTTGGTGATGTATTAGCCTGGTTGGTCGCACGCGATATTGTACCTGAGGAGGAGTTGTTAGCAATGGTCGGGGAAACTCCTGATAATATGTCAGATGCCGGATTACAACAGCGGCAGGAGATAATTGATGATGCCCAGGAAAAGCTCGGCAATTTAAAATTTCACTTAAATTTTGATGCGCTGACTGCCTTGCGTGACACAGGCATTATTACTGAGGAACAGTTTTCCAAGATAGTGGATGAGTTACCGAACGAGGGTGCATTTGCCTCACCTGCTGCAGCCATGGTGTGGATTACTGTCAATGATTTGCTAACGGAGGAAGAATTACAGAATATCCATGATCAGATGGAAAAAGATCGCAGCTTTCCATCCGCACAGGAACGTGTAGCGATTCTGACTGAGGCGGATGAAAAACTGAAAGAGTACGTGGACACAGCGCTTAAGCTCGCAACCAAAGCGCATTGGGATGCGGTTTTGCCGGGGCCAAGGTGGATGTGGATTGTAGGTTTTGTGGTGATCTTCGGCGGGTATATTTTTTATCTTAATATGTAGAAGTCGCGAATTCTACAGCTTATGACATCAGGCGGCAGTACGTTAATGAGGTGATCCATTTATCCAGTAACATCACCCATGCGATTGATTGCGGGGCCGTGGCTTATTGTCACTCGCGTTGCGACAACATTGTTAACCACTCCCGCAACTGCTGCACTTCCTGTTGTAAAAATTGCTCATCATGAAACACATTGGCCAGGGTGGCGATACCTTGGCCGCGGGCGATCAGGTGCATGGCCAGGGCGGTGGCATCGGCTTGGTGGCCGAGCAGGGTAAATTGTTTGGTTAACCAGCTGCGATAGATCACCAGCAGTGCGTTGGCATCCGTCTGCGAGGCGTGGAGCAATTTTGCCAGCTCACTGCACAACGAACCCACCGGACAGCCATACTTTTTGATGTGGGCCTGGTTGGTGATCAGGATATCGATATATCGCAGGATACGTTCATACGGTTGCGGCAGTTCTGCCTCCCATTGCGTCAACATCTGTTCGATGCGGGCCATACGCATGCCGATCACCGCCTGGAGGATTTCGTCTTTGCTCTTGAAGTGATAATAAAAATTGCCGCGCGATATTTTTACCGCATCGGCAATGTGACTAAACGACGTCTGCTCAAAACCTTGCTGATAAAACAGCTGATCCGCCGCCTCGATAATGCGTTCGCGTACCGGTGTGGTTTTGTCAGTCATGTATTTTCCAAGTGTCAGTGAAACCCGTCGGGCATGTTTACCCGACGGGTTCTATCTTACACATTATGCCATGGCAGGTGTCTTGGCATAAACCGGATAATCCGTATAACCGTGTTCATTGCCGCCATAGAAGGTGGCCTGATCGGCGGCGTTCAACGGCAGGTTCTCCTTGTAGCGTC
>JANNJI010000880.1:0-11536 GCA_031405795.1 Gammaproteobacteria bacterium | reverse complement strand
GCGGCGCCTGCCAGCAGGCCGATGAGCCACGATCGCTGCCGACCCCACAGCTCGATGAGCACGGCGAACGTGAGGATCGTCGCCACAAGGTGACCGGTGTGCCACACCCCTCCTCGCGTCGTGACCCACAGGATCTGGGTGGAGAATCCAAACAGCACGGTCAGCGCAAATCGATCAACGAGGCGCCCGTTTTAATATCACGTACCCCTGACGCACAGTTACCCATCTGGGCGCATAGTTGCACTACATAGCCATCAACAAATGAGCAATCGCGCATGAAACCGGTTATTGCACTCGTCGGTCGTCCCAACGTCGGCAAATCCACGCTGTTTAATCGGCTGACGCGTACGCGTGATGCGATTGTTGCGGATCAACCGGGTTTGACCCGCGATCGCCAATTTGGTGAAGGCAAAATTGGTGATAAGCCGTATCTTGTTGTTGATACCGGTGGACTGACCGAACTCAAGGATGGCATTGATGCCTTAATGGCATTGCAATCATGGCGTGCCATTGAGCAAGCCGATGTGGTGTTGTTTTTGGTTGATACACGACAAGGATTGCTGCCGGATG
Organism: Gammaproteobacteria bacterium; assembly: GCA_031405795.1. Taxonomy (GTDB): domain Bacteria; phylum Pseudomonadota; class Gammaproteobacteria; order UBA6429; family Thiohalophilaceae; genus JACQBC01. Next base: position 10,966 of record JANNJI010000880.1, on the reverse strand, counting down.
ACCTTAACATTGCCACGCGCTTACGCGCCACCGGCAAAACAATATTTTTAATTGCCAACAAGACCGAAGGCTTAAACCTCAATATCGCCACCAGCGATTTCTATCGACTGGGTTTGGGTGAGGTTATTCCCATTTCCTCCGCGCACGGGGAAGGTGTGACGGAAATGATGGAAGCGGTGCTGGCGACATTGCCTGCAGCGCCTGAAGAGGAAGGCGGTGATGACGCCAGCATCAAGGTCGCGATCGTTGGCCGACCGAATGTGGGCAAATCCACCTTAGTAAACCGGATGCTGGGCGAAGACCGTGTTATCACCTGTGATTTACCGGGGACCACACGCGATAGCATTTATCTGCCGCTAATACGTGACGAACAACACTTCACCTTAATTGACACCGCCGGGGTGCGGCGCCGCGCCCGTGTGCATGAAACGGTCGAGAAATTCAGCGTGATTAAAACATTACAAGCCATGGAAGATGCCCATGTGGTGATTGTTTTGCTGGACGCACAAGAAGGCGTCACCGATCAAGATGCCAGTTTGCTCGGTCTGGTACTCCAAGCCGGTCGCGCCGTGGTCATGGCAGTGAATAAATGGGATGGCCTGACGTCGGATCAGCGCACGAAAGTACAGCGGGATATCGATCTGAAACTCTCGTTTATCAACTTTGCCAAGATTCATTTTATTTCAGCGCTGCATGGCTCCGGTGTTGGAACTTTATTCGGCGCCATTGTTAAGGCCTATCAGTCCGCCTTCAAAAAAGTGCCAACCCCGCAATTGACAAAATTATTGACCGATATCGTCACCACCAATCCACCACCGATGGTGCATGGCCGACGGATTAAATTACGTTATGCCCACATGGGCGGTAAAAACCCACCGGTGATTGTTGTGCACGGCAATCAGGCTGATTCCGTCCCAGAAAGTTATCGGCGTTACCTGAGCAACAGCTTTCGCCAACATTTGAAACTGGAAGGGACACCGCTGGAGATTCAGTTTGTCACCACCGATAATCCCTTCAAGAAAAAGAAGAACACCTTGACCAAACGCCAAGTGGCAAAACGCAAACGCCTGGTGAAATTTATCAAGCGAAAATAATTTAATCGTGTTGTTGGTCTTGTTCTATTAATACATTTAATTTGTTGATCTCAGGATAGCGTTTGGCATCTATCGTAAAACTTATATAGGTTTTACGGAATGCCTTGAGTTCGTCACGCGCCTGCGTTTCCTTGCCCATATTGAGCAGGACCGTGATCTCGTTTAGCCAGGTGTCGGCTGACTTCGTTGTTACCGCACCAAGATTTGTATCACCACGTAGCCCGTTATTTCCCGGCGTGGGTTTGGTGTCTGCATCAGTACCGAGTGCGGTATTCGATTTTTCTTTTATTTTGGCTTGTCGTTTTTCAAGTGCGCCGCTTCCAGAGGGAGCAGCGTAGCCCTGCAATAACGGTTTTTCTGCAATTTTTGCCGGAGGTTCAGGGGCTGCTGCTACGGAGGCACCGGCTGAGGTAGCGGGTAGTTGCTCCAGGGTGGTGACAGGCTCTGTACGTTTTGTTTTGAGTTCATCGGCGAGTTGGGGTGTATTCGTGCCTGCCAGGGTGTCATTTTTTTCGATACGTGATCGTTCTTGTTTCGTGCGCCGATCTTCCGCCATGAGTTCTGCTGGCGGTTCAGACATCACGGCGGAAGGCGCAGGTAACGGGAGTAAACTATCCTGTTCATGATTGGAAAGCAGTACAACCGTGACACTCAGCACAATCACGGCGGCAAGCGCAGTGGGCACCATCCAGCGATAGCTAAACGGTGATACCGGCCCATTGCGTTTTTTTACTGAGGCGTGTGCGGCGGCGAGAATGGCTGCATCGATGGCGGCAGAGGGACCGGTTGCCGTTGTCTGTTGATACAACTTGGACAAGGGCGATTGGCCCTGCAAGTAGGCGCTGAATTCCGAATCGTCGTGCGTATTGTTGGCCATAACTATAATTCCACAACTTTGCGTAATTTGTAGGTGGCGTAGCGTAAGCGGCTTTTTGCCGTTTCGCTATTGACCCCGGTAATCTCGGCAATTTGTTCCAAACTCAAGCCAGTGGATTCTTTTAATAAGAAGGCCTCGCGTTGTGCCTCCGGTAATGACTCCAGGGCGGCAAGCATGTGCGCCAGCTGTTGTTGACCGGCTACCGTTTGCTCCGGCGTGATGGTATCGGCAAATGACCAGGAATTTTGCATTTCCTCGTCGTCATCATACGAGGCCGGTATGCCATGCCGCTGTCGACGATAATGATCGATCAGCCGGTTGTGCGACATCCGATAGATAAAGGTTTTAAAACTGGCCGTAACCTGATAACGCTCACGTGCCTTGATTAGGTTCATCCAGACATCCTGGAATAATTCCTCGGCAATGGCGGCATTGCCACATTGATGCTGCAAATAGCGAAACAGCGGACGTTGGTAACGAGTATAGAGCAATTCAAACGCACGCGAATCGCCATCGCGGTAACGCAGCATGAGTTGTTCGTCAGTCAGTTCATTGAGCATCGGCTGCCAAGGGTACGCGATCCCTGGTATTTTGCCTAGTATGGCCTGACTGGTAACGGAGCGGCACAGCCGGGTGAAAAGAGTGGATTCGTGATGCGTCATTGATAATTCCCTGGTGTAGGCACTGCCGAATATCTATGATAACGAGAAATAATCGCCCGTTGGGTTGGAATATCGATGTCAAACTGGTATGGGTTACTCGCTGATTTGGTGGTTTTGATTCATTTCAGCTTCGTGGTATTTGTTATTACCGGTGGCGTGTTGGTGTTAAAGCAACGCGGGTGGATTTGGCTGCATATCCCTGCGGTTATCTGGGGGGTGTTGATTGAGATCGGTGGCTGGATCTGTCCGCTCACGTATTGGGAGAATGCTTTGCGCGAAAAGGCCGGCACGCAGGGCTATACGGGCGACTTTGTTACCAACAATATTTTACCAATCTTGTATCCTGCTGCGCTGACACGCGAGCTACAATGGTTGTTTGCTGCGTCAGTGGTGGTGATTAACCTGTTTATTTACTATCGGCTGTGGGCGTCGCGTCGGGCGGCGCATTAGATTCCAGCGGAGGATGCTCCGGTAACAATAACAGTGGCTCAACACGTGCGTCGTTCAGACTCACGGAAAAATGCAGATGGGGCCCCGTGGCGCGACCGGTCTTGCCTACTACGCCAAGTAACTGACCTTGACTGATCTGTTGCCCTTCGTGTACATCAATGCGATTCATATGGCAATACAGGGTAATTAAGCCCTGGCCATGATCGATGAAAATGGTGTTGCCGTTATAAAAAAAATCTCCGACCGTCACGACCGTACCCGCTGCGGGCGCCTTGATTGGAGTATCTTCTGGCGCGGCGATATCCAACCCGGAGTGGGGGCGTTTTTCCTCACCATTAAAAAATCGGCGCAGGCCAAACGGGCTGCTAAGTCTGCCGGTTACCGGATAGATGAAACGGGTGGTGACGTCCGTCTGCTCGCGAAAGCGATTAAATGCCTGTTGACTGATGCGTTGTTCGTGGCGGATGCGCACCAAATCTTCTTCCGTGGGATTCACCATGCGTTTGTTTTGCAGATGAAGATGTTGTGTGGCATATTTTTTTGTGGTCACGGTGAAAGGGAAGGTGGCGGTTTTTCCCTTTACCGGGGAAAGGTGCAAGTGATGTGTGCCGGGTTTTGCAGTCAAGGGGATACCAACAACAGCGTAGCGGGCTTGACCATCATCCTTAACTAACACACGTTTGTTATTGTAAAACACAGATTGGTGGGAGACTGTTGCAGGTAGTTTGAGTACGGCGATTCCACCGGGCACCGGTTGGTGACGCGGCAATCCTGAGTTGTCATCCGCGTAGGCGAGTTGGCATAGCAGTGTCAACAGGAGAAAAACAAGGCTTCGCAAAAACGTCATACAGGGGTCGTACACTCGATGAATGTTTAGGTGTTGGTTAATTCTGGCTCATTTGCTGCTTTGTGTCACTGTGCTGGCAGGATTGGTCACCGCATCTACCGTGCAATGTAGTTGGCCACTGGCCAGACGAATAGCCACCTTGTCAGCAATGCTCAGTTGTGACGCTTTTTGTACCAACACGCCGTCCGTGCTACGTGTGACAATGGCATAACCACGTTGCAAGGTAGCTAACGGGCTGATCGCATTTAGCGCGTGACCCAGATTAGCTAATTTTTGCTGATGCTGCCCGAGCAGATGTTGCATAACACGGTGCAAGGATTGGTGTACCTGCGACATACGTTGTGTCTGTTGCTGCAATTGTTGTTTTGGATTGATTGCCAGCAATCGTTGCTGCAGGTGTTTGAACTGTGTCGCTTTATGACGCAAGTGCAGACGCAACGCATGCTGCTGACGTGTCTGTAATTCATCAACACGCTGCATTAATGTTTGCAGGCGTCGCTGTGGGTGCGGTAAACGTTTTGCCAGCCAGAGTAATTGTTGTTGCTGGTGCTGCACACGTGTTGTCTGTATTTTTACCAGTCGTGCCAATAACTGCCGCAGGCCGCTGGTAATGTCATCTTGATGGGGACTGATTAATTCCGCCGCTGCGGTGGGCGTGGCGGCGCGCTGATCGGCGACGAAATCGGCAATGCTGAAATCCACTTCATGACCAATACCCGTGACGATGGGAATGGAACAGCTGTAAACGGCACGGGCGACAATTTCTTCATTAAAAGCCCAGAGGTCCTCGAGCGAACCACCACCACGGCCCAGAATAATGACATCACATTCATGCCGTTTGTCGGCAAGGTAAATCATCTGCGAGATCTGTTCGGCGCTGGTTGATCCTTGTACCGCAACCGGGTAGACAATCACAGGCAGCAGTGGCAAGCGACGTTGTAAGGTGGTAAGAATATCGCGGATGGCCGCGCCCGTGGGTGAGGTAATCACGCCGATGCAACGTGGCCAGCGTGGCAGGGCCTTTTTGTGTTCGACGTTGAATAGCCCTTCTGCTTGCAAACGTTGTTTTAATATCTCAAAGGCGCGACGCAGTGCGCCATCACCGGCTTCTTCCATGTGTTCGGCAACAAGTTGAAATTCGCCACGTGCTTCATACAAACTAATCCGCGCACGAATCAGCACTTGCATACCATTGCTGGGCGTAAACTTCAGATACATGTTGCGATTACGGAACATCGCGCAACGCACTTGAGCCGCCTCATCCTTGAGGGAGAAATACCAATGTCCTGAGCCGTGACGGGTGAGGTTGGAAATTTCACCTTCCAGCCATAAAAGCGGAAAGCTGCTTTCAAGTAGGCTGCGTGCCTCGCGATTTAAACGACTGACGCTATATATATCACGTGATGAGGCACTGTCTGAATTTGTTGTGAGAGAAAGCGTAGACATGCCACGATAATAACGCAATTCTGCCGGGCTGCGCACAAATAAAAAAGCCGGGATTGCCCCGGCTTTTTTGTACTGCTAAGGTATTGCGATCTAATCGTAACGTGGGCCTGCGTTCTTTTGACTGGTGGCTTGTTCGATACCCAGTGTTGAGTGGTGTTTGGCGGTGTTGGCCAGTTTGACGGCCTCGTCAAATTTCTCTTCTTTAATCGCTTCTTTGGCAGTTTTAATCATATCGGCGACATCACGCCATTGTCCGCCCATTTTGTCGGCGCGCATGGCTTCATGTTCTGCGGCGGTAATTGCACTTTCTGCGTCTGTCTTGGTATGTTTGTTATCCGGTGTACTGGCACAGGCTGTCACTAAAAGCGTAACAGCGGCTAAAGATAAGAGTTTTTGCATTGCTCCTCCAAGTGGGTTAAGAGATTACTTTTGTAATTGTACCGTGTATCTCAGATATAAACCGTTTTTTACTCGGCCAAGCTCGTCAACCCGAGATTAACGTATTGCCTGATTATGCTCGTTGAAGCTGGGCTTGGCAATGCTGGTGTGGATAATGAAAGATTATTTTTGCGAACATTTACGGTCTATTAGAAAATCTTTATAATCTATTATGTTTAATTAACTTGGGCGGATTTACGCAATGCTGCGTCTTGTCGAGGAAGCTCTCACTTTTGATGATGTACTACTGGTCCCTGCCTACTCGTCGGTTGTGCCGCGCGATGTGGTGCTCAAAACCCGTTTAACCCGCACGATTGAGTTGAATATACCCCTGGTATCGGCCGCGATGGATACTGTTACGGAGGCCCGGTTGGCGATTACCATCGCCCAAGAGGGGGGAATAGGCATTATTCACAAGAATATGAGTATCGAGGCTCAGGCCGCTCAGGTACGGACGGTGAAAAAATTTGAAAGCGGGGTCATCAAGGACCCCATTAGCGTCACGCCTGACACCAGTATTAAGGATGTCCTGGCCATCACCCGGGCGCGCAACATTTCCGGCGTTCCCGTTGTGGATGGCGAATCGTTGGTAGGCATCGTGACCAGCCGGGATTTACGCTTCGAGACCCGCCACGATGCGCCCGTGAAGGCGATCATGACCCCAAAAGAACGCCTAGTGACCGTCAAGGAAGGGGCGGATCGTAATGAAGTACTGGCCTTGTTGCATGAAAACCGGATTGAGAAGGTCTTGGTGGTGAATGACCAATTCCAATTACGCGGCCTGATCACGGTCAAAGATATCCAGAAGGCCAAAGAATACCCCAGTGCATGTAAAGACGAGCTGGGTCGCTTACGCGTCGGCGCGGCAGTGGGGGTGGGTGCCGGGACCGATGAACGCATTGCCGCCCTGGTTGCGGCGGGAGTAGATGTGGTGGTAGTGGATACTGCGCATGGTCACTCCCAAGGGGTCCTGGATCGCGTCAAGTGGGTCAAAAAACATTTTCCTGAGGTACAGGTCATTGGCGGTAATATTGCTACCGCTGATGCTGCCCTGGCCTTGGTGGAGGCCGGTGCTGATGCCGTTAAGGTTGGTATCGGGCCCGGTTCTATCTGTACTACGCGCATTGTTGCCGGGGTAGGCGTGCCGCAGTTAACCGCGATTGCCAATGTAGTGCATGCCTTGCGAAAAACCAAAGTAACAGTGATCGCTGATGGGGGAATTCGCTATTCTGGTGATTTTGCCAAGGCAATGGCAGCCGGTGCCCACTGCGTCATGATCGGTAGTATGTTTGCCGGGACCGAGGAGTCCCCCGGTGAAGTTGAGTTATTCCAAGGCCGTTCTTATAAATCGTACCGTGGCATGGGTTCGATTGGTGCTATGGCCAAAACGCATGGCTCCAGTGATCGGTATTTTCAGGACAGTAGTGACGCGGAAAAACTGGTACCCGAGGGAATTGAAGGCCGTGTGCCGTTTAAAGGGGTGCTCAAAGGTGTGATCACTCAGTTATTGGGTGGCCTGCGTTCCAGTATGGGTTATACCGGTTGTACCACAATTGATGAGATGCGCTCCAAACCGCAGTTTGTGCGCATCACTAATGCCGGAGTGCAGGAAAGTCACGTCCACGACGTGACCATCACCAAAGAAGCCCCCAACTATCGAACCAATAACTGATCAATACCGCACGTGATTGCCAATACAAAAAATATTCATGCGGATCGTATTTTGATCCTGGATTTTGGTGCGCAATACAGCCAACTCATCGCACGACGTGTGCGCGAAGCGGGTGTCTATTGTGAATTACATGCCTATGACATGAGCGATGAGGCGATACGTGCCTTTGCACCCAAAGGTATTATTCTCTCCGGTGGTCCGGAATCGGTGACTCTCGATTCAACGCCGCGAGCAGCTAAAGCGGTTTTTGAGTCAGGGGTGCCGGTATTGGGCATTTGTTATGGTATGCAAACCATGGCAGCACAATTAGGTGGAACGGTTGAAACCTCAAGCCATCGTGAATTCGGCTATGCGCAAGTTCGCGCCCGTGGCCATTCCAGTTTATTGCGTGACATTGAAGATCACACCAGCCCGGAAGGATATGGTTTGCTGGATGTCTGGATGAGTCACGGTGATCGGGTGACGACCTTACCCAGCGGGTTTCATGCCATTGCCACGACTGGTAACACCCTTTATGCGGGCATGGCCGATGAAACACGGCGCTTTTATGGCGTCCAGTTCCATCCGGAGGTAACCCACACACGTCAGGGTGCACGGATTATCAAGCGCTTTGTATTGGAGATATGTGGCTGCGCAGGCTTATGGACGCCCGGCAATATCATTGAAGACAGTATTGAACAACTGCGCCGACAACTGGATGATGAAGAAGTGGTGCTTGGTTTGTCCGGTGGCGTGGATTCCTCGGTAGTGGCCGCGTTGCTGCATCGTGCCATTGGTGATCGTTTAACTTGTGTGTTTGTGGATAATGGCTTGCTGCGTTTGCACGAGGGTGAGCAGGTCATGGCGACGTTTGCTCAGCACATGGGGGTGCGTGTTATTCGTGTCGATGCCGAACAGCGTTTTCTCAGCGGGCTCAAAGGCGAAAATGATCCCGAAAAGAAACGCAAGATTATCGGCAACCTGTTTGTTGATGTGTTTGAAGAACAAGCCAAAAAACTTAAACGGGCAAAGTGGTTGGCGCAAGGGACGATTTACCCTGACGTGATTGAATCCGCAGGGGCCAAGAGTGGCAAGGCGCACGTGATTAAATCGCACCACAACGTTGGTGGGTTACCTGAAAAAATGCAGTTGAAGTTGTGCGAACCATTGCGCGAATTGTTTAAAGATGAAGTGCGCAAGATTGGCGTGGAGCTGGGTCTGCCCTTTGACATGATCAATCGTCATCCCTTTCCCGGCCCGGGCCTGGGTGTGCGTATCCTGGGGGAAGTCAAAAAGGAGTATGCCGATATCTTGCGGCTGGCCGATGCGATCTTTATCGAAGAGTTACGCAAGGCCGATCTGTATGATAAGGTCAATCAGGCCTTTACGGTATTTTTACCGGTGCGTTCGGTGGGTGTTATGGGTGATGGTCGGCGTTATGATTATGTGGTTGCACTGCGCGCGGTTGAGACCATTGATTTTATGACGGCACGCTGGGCGCATTTGCCCTACGAATTTCTTGAAATCGTATCCACCCGCATTATCAATGAAGTAAAAGGTATTTCACGCGTGGCTTATGATATTTCCAGTAAACCACCTGCCACCATCGAGTGGGAATAAATTTTTTTACATGACCGATCCAAAACCAGATAGCGAAAATGAATCGCTGGATGTCTTTTGGATGCAACACGCACTGGAACTCGCGGATCGCGCCGCACAATTAGGTGAAGTCCCCATTGGCGCAGTGCTGGTTAAAGATGATTGTATTATCGGACAAGGCTGGAATTCACCAATTTCCTCCAACGATCCTACCGCCCATGCTGAAATCAACGCTCTGCGCGATGCTGCTGTGCATATCGGTAATTATCGCCTGCTGGATACAAGCTTATATGTAACGGTTGAGCCTTGTATGATGTGTGCCGGGGCAATCGTTCACGCCCGCGTCAGAGAGGTGATCTATGGCGCGAGTGAACCCAAAACCGGCGCGGCAGGCAGTGCCTTCAATCTATTAGATGCACCACAGCACAATCATATGCTAATTGTTCGGCGCGGAGTGCTGGCCCATGAGTCGGTAGCACGCCTGCAAGCCTTTTTCCGTTCACGCCGTTAGCTTAAATTTCAGTCAGGCAAACCCTTTTTATTGGTATTCGCATGGAAATTTGGTCAGCAGCCGTTGACTTGACCGGTTTCTGCCTTAGGATGTTCTAAATTTATTATTGGTAACGTCGATACCCTTCTAGGCGATGACCGTACATATCCTCATTTGTGATGATTCTACCTTTGCACAAAAGCAAATGGCGCGCGCCTTGCCGGATGACTGGGATGCGCAAATTACCTTTGCCAGCAACGGTATTGAAGGCGTGAAGGCGCTCAAACAGGGCAAAGGGGATATCGTTTTTCTCGATCTGAATATGCCGGAAATGGATGGTTATGACGTATTGCAGAGTATTCGCACTGAAAACATCAATAGTAAGGTGATCGTCGTGTCGGGCGATATCCAACCGGATGCGTATCGGCGTGTGATGGAATTGGGTGCCTTGGAATTCATTAAAAAACCTACTGATCGTGAAGAAGTCATAAGAGTCCTGGATAAATGTGGCCTTCGCCAGCGACCCGATGTAAAGCCGCAAGCACACATTGATGTGAGTATTTTCGACGGCTATAAAGAAATTGCCAACGTGGCAATGGGACGCGCGGCCGATTTGCTGGCGCGATTACTTGACTGCTTTGTCATCATGCCCATCCCGATCGTCAATGTGCTGGAAGTCAGTGAACTGCGCATGATGCTTGAGAATGTCGATGAAGATGAAAATATATCTGCAGTATGCCAGGGATTTATCGGCAACGGAATTGCTGGCGAGGCATTGTTGATTTTTCACGAGGCAAGTTTTATTGATATTGCCGAGCTGATGAAACACGAAGGTGAGATTGATGATTTAGTGCAACAAGAGTTACTGATGGATATGGCGAGTATTTTAATTGGCGCGTTATTGAAGGGGATTGCTGATCAATTGGATACGAATTTCAGCCAAAGCCATCCTACCGTGCTCGGACAGCATGTGAAAATACACGATTTAATAAAACGCGGCGCCGGGCGGTGGAAAAAGACATTAACAATCGAACTGGGTTATGCTATTGAAAATCGCAACATTAAAAGTGACTTGTTGCTGCTGTTTACTGAGGATTCGATTCCCCGACTCACTGAACTGGTTGCCTATGTCATGGAGTAAGCATGAATATCGGTGGTGAATTACGCGAGCTGCATTGGTTGATGGGGATGTTGCACTCCATTAACGTCGGGCTTGTGGTGATTGATAAAGACTTCACTATTCATCTATGGAATGAATTCATGGCCAATCGCAGCGGCATTAAGCCTGAACGTGCGATGGGAAAGAATATTATGGATCTCTATAGTGATTTGCCGATTGAATGGCTGGGGCGCAAAATTAATTCGGTACTGTTATTGGGCGCACGAGCCTTTACCACCTGGGAGCAACGACC
>JANNJI010000879.1:0-6076 GCA_031405795.1 Gammaproteobacteria bacterium | reverse complement strand
CACATGCAGCGGGGTACTTTCATCGTAGTCTTTGACATTGATGTCCAATCCTTCCGCGATCAGCTGTGCTGCTTTGTCCGACTTGCCGTTAAACGCCGCGTCGTGGAGCGAGGTGTAGCCGATGCTATTTCTGGCATGGCTGTCCGCATCCTGCGAATGCATTGTGCGCGGGTGGTTGCGGGCTGTCTGCTGGCTGAGTAACTGCGTCGGCAGAAAGCGGCTGGTCCAGACACGATACGACTGGTTTTCGCTTGGCGACCGGGTCCACGATACATGGGCAATACCTTTGGCATCGAAGGTTATGTCGGGTTCGGTCGCCGTAAAGGTGCTGTCGGTTTGCAACAGTTTCGGTACCCCCCAGCGTTTGGCCGCATCATAATGATTGACCCATATACTCGCGCCCATCCCCCCGCGCTGCCACCACACCGCAATCGCATTGCCTTCCGCGTCGATGGCAATGCGCGGATCAGACTTGCCCTCTTTACTTTTCTTGCTTAAAAGCACCGGTGTACTCCAGCCGACATCAACGGTGTAGCGACTGGCCATGACGCTATCGTCACTGTGGTGATCGAGCTGTGTCCACACCGCCAGTGCATTGCCATCCTTGTCATATACTAAGCGTGGCCGCTGCGCCGATTGCGTCTGACTCGACACTGTTGTCGCCGCGCCCCAACCTGTAGCGGGCGTGTAACGGCTGGCAAAGACATTGCCATTGGAACCGGCTTGCCACCACATCACTATCGCATTACCCTGCGCATCAAAGGCGATCACGGGTTCGCGTGCATCGCCGTACTTTATTTCCGGGTCAATGCGTACAGGTTGATCCCAACCCTTGTCGGCAAGATATCGGTTGGCCCAGATGCCGCGCTGATCGCCCACTTTCTGCTCCCAGGCAACGAGTGCGTTGCCGCGACCGTCGAGAGTCATTTCCAGCGGATACGCCGCCTCGGTATCGCGCATCATCAACTGCGCCTTGCCCCAGCCAGTGCCCGCCGTGTAACGGCTGATCCAGACATCGAAGCTGCGCGCGAGTTTGATTTCGCGTTTGTCCTTACCCTGCAGCCACACCGCATAGGCATTGCCGAGGACATCCACCTTGACCATGATCATTTTTGCATCGCCCGCACTCCGGGCGATTACCGTCGCCTTTCCCCAGCCCGCCTCCGGGAAATAGATACTGGCCCAAAGTTGGTAACTATCACGCTCGTCATTATTTTGCGTCCACACCGCAAAGGCATTACCCCGGGCATCACCGACGATCTCCGGCGACAAATCATCGCCGGGAGTATTAGCAAACGCCGCCGCCTTGCCCCAACCGGTACCCGCGGTGTAACGATTGGTCCAGGTTTTGTGCGGCGTATCAAAACTGTGATACTGCTGCCACACTGCAAGTGCATTGCCACTCGTGTCAAAGAAAAGCCGTAGCTTGTCCTTCGAGTCGCCGTAACTTGCGTCCTCGGCAGGATTTGCCATGCCATCAATGAGTTCCGGCTTGCCCCAACCGCTATCCACGGTATAACGGTTGGCCCACACCCGGTTGATATCGTCCGTCACGACAATGCCGTTACCTTGCGCATCGAACGAGAGCTGCCAGGTATTGGGGCTGCCATCACTATGTTCGTTATCAATTATTTCGGGCGTGCTCCACACCTTGCGGTTGGCACTGACACCAGTACAGGCGCTTAAAGCAAGCGAGGCGAACAAGACCAAACGGCCGGGGAAATTCAAGTTTAGAAACCGTTGCCGCAAGCGGATGAACATCACAAAGATTAACTGGACCGTCCAGATCAGGCCATGAACAACGGCGCGAGAAAAACGTGAAGGTATCACGCCTCAACCACCGCATAAAACATTTCCCCCAGAACAATTTTTATCGGGCAATATCTGGGTGCACTTTCTGTGGCGGGCCATTCAAATGTCGTGTTATTTTTACTCATGATCTTGCTGCTACCTATCAGAAGAAGTAAGTCTAACGCCCCGTAAATAGTGTTCACCAACACTCACCTACTCAGTACTTTTAGTTTTAGTATCGACCTGCGATTCTATCACGAGTGTGTTTTTAAATTCGGCGTCATTCCAACAGTCTTTAAAGTCGGAGTCAGACAAAAATTTATCTGCGGCCGTACCAAATTTTAGAGATTGTTTCATAGCCTCTAAAAGCGGCGCATTTTCTTTTCAAGGATTGAATTTGTAAAGTATAGATCAATCAACGTCAATACCAGCGCAAGCGAAAAAGTATTCAAACACAGTCAAAATATTTCATACAGCCATCCGCAGATGCCTACGTTATTCCACGCGAGCAACTCCCTGCGGACGAGCTTGCTGGTTAAATCAAATTGCATAAACTTCCCCTTGTTTTGTCAAACTAATACGCCGTTTGTAATCAGCAATATTATCTACTACATCTTATTCCGTAGTTATTTATACTGGAGCGAAGGCTTATCACCATAAATACCTCTAAAAGCAGAACAGCAACAGGATAGGAAAAAATCAAACCTGCTTCTGAAATAAAGCGGTTTTTGACGAAATAAACAATGCAAACACTTGCCAATAAAGCAAATATTTTAATATATCCTTCGTAGTTATTTCGTGAAAATATAACGGATAAAAGCACCATGGCAAACATATTGTTTAACACAACAAAAATAGCCCGCATCGACACTAAACCAGCAGCAGCAACAATAGCGTTTATTTTTACTAATTCGCCAACTTGCATTGATGTTGATTTATTGAAACACAGATCAATAAAAGTCAAGGCCAGCGAAAGTACAAACGTGTTCAAACACAGTCTAAAAAACTGGCTCAGCAGGCGGCAGACGTCCCATGGATATAAATCCCAGTTAAATTCATAACGTTGAAAAATACTGCTTGGATCAAATCGCATATAATCGCCTCTTATTGTTGTTAATCTATATAAAGGTGAAGTGGTCAGTTAATTTTGGCTACGGAATTGTATTCCATCCAGCATTTCTACTCGGCTTCTCTGTGATACATAAAGATACTGCAGATAATTTCCATCGGATAGTGGTTGGATGCGATTCTTGTGGCTAGCCACTCAAATTTCCTGTCGTTGTTACTCATGGCGTTATCGATAGTCGTACTACAGCCTGTCAGTGACAACAGGCATGCATGGTTCAAATTCAACAAATACTTTTTTGCCATTGGCGCCCCACATTTTAAGCGCGGGTTATATTTAGGGAACCCCTGATTCATTTTCCCGACAGTATCTGCCTGAAATCCTCATCCTCTAGGTAGGCACTGAAATCCCTGTCCTCTTTCAGCTGTTCCGGTTTTTTTCCGAGTTGCAATGACCTTCTCGCAGCTGACAGCATTTTCTGTTTCTGCCTGTTGACCGCATAATAACAGGCCACGTTATACACCAGCGTCGCATTTTCCAAAGCCATCAGATCAAAGTTTTTTCCCAGCAGGCTATCCAGTATCAATACCTGAAACTCCGTATCCTGCAGGGTGATAGCAACCGCCAGGCTATTGCTGGCTATCACTTCCAGATTCTTGCCTGCTTCGCTTCGCTCAACGCCAGCCCGCTTGAGTTGCGGGTAAATTTTACGGATGTAATGTTCTATTAATTGCCGCTCGGCATCGATTTCATTTCTGTCGGTATAAATATTGATGAGGTCGTTTACTTGCTGCGTCAGCAATACGCTCTGCTCAAGAACTTGCTGACTGCCCTCTGCCACCTCGGTCAACGCCTGCAGGAAGTCCTGCAAATACTTTTTATCCTTGCTAGCACGCTCAAAATCTATCCACAATTTTGCCTTTTCAAAGTTAAGGAGCTGCATCGCCTTATCCTGGCCAGTATACTCTGGCTTCACCGATACAATTTTTGTGCGCTCCAGCTTGAGTACTTCCTTTTCATTTCTCAGGCTGATAAAAAGTCGTGCGCCTACTTCCGGAATTTCCTCCATGTGCAAAACAAGTTGCATAGGCAATTTTTGCCTGTCCATTTTGCTAAAAGCCGCCACCAGCTCGGCCTCATCAAAGGTCAATTCCAGCAAGAGGTTTTTGTCGTCTCCCAGCATTGGAACTGAAATATATTCAGACTCACTCAGGTATAACTTGAACGCATAGCGGCGCTTGACATCCTCCCAATTGAAAACTATTTTGCGCGGAAGGGCATGCAGCGCCTGAGTGGCCGCAGCGACATGCAGCAAGTGGTGCCGTGACGCCTCCATCTCGTTGAAAAATTCCATGCGCAACCAGTTGTCATCCTTTTCGCTCATGCCACTCAATACAGCATACCAAGGCTGCTGCGAAAAATAGGTCTGCGCCTGTCCCATAACCATGCCACTCTCACCGGCCACATTTCTTGTCTCGATAGCTGTCTGGTTTTTTTTGCGCAACACATACAAGCCCACATCCGGTTCATACTCTTTTTCCAGCCGTTTATCTTTTTGGTAGTAATCTTGCTCCGCACCCTTGTACATGATTTCTATGAAACCGACATCCTGACTAAACCCCTCTGGTAAACTGTAGAATGCAAAATTATCAAAATTAAAGCCGTCGTTCTCTTTCGCCACCAGCGCCTTGAAATGCAATTTTTCATCCTGATGCTTCAATTCAAAATACCCGTTGCCCAACCAATATGTTTCTGACAACTTACCTGACAAACCTTTGGCTTTGAGGGCTCTTCCCAACGTCTGATCAAGCAACCACCCGCCCACACCTTCTTCAAAGCGGAAGGATCCCTTCGAAAAATCCTGTATATAAATAAACCGGCTGGTATCCTTCCAGTCCGGCTTGAAAGGTAAACGGCTCTGCAATGCTTCCAATCCTCTCTGCTGGGTACTTTTGTATGACTCCAGGCAGGTGTCTATCCACACGGTCTGATTTCTGCGTGTATACTCTTTGCAGCTGCTTCTACCAATTTGCTCCGCACGATTGGAAATATCAAGCGCCTGCCATTTTCCATCCATTCTCAGTAGAACCATGCCCAACTTTTCTTCCTTCTCTCCGTCTCTTTTATAGGCGTAAAAAAACTCGACAATTTCTGCCTTATCGAGAATGGCATGCAGTTCCGCGTTCGCCATGCTTTTCGCATTGATAAAATCTGGTAGGCGATGTGCGCGCCTTTCACCGGAATATACCCAATCCACATAGTCTTCACTTCGCAACGGCACCTTGGAATCATTCCCTGAATACATCATTCCGGATTGATACAAGCCGCTTGCGCCAAAATAAGTATCCAGTAACACGCCCTGTTCGTTAAACTTCCACAGATATCTTGCTGCCTTGACGAGGATGGTGCGGGTAGATTTTGAAAACATCACGGCATGAATGTCACCGTTGATGATTTTTTTAATCTCATAGTGCTCAGATTCAACCTGATTATCGGAAAGAGAGTGATAATCATCGAATGTTTTTGATAGAACTAATTTCGAAATAAGACCAAGCATAATAATCACCCCCAGTGAAGTTATGTTAAAATTTATTTTAATTTTCATATTTTTGCCAAGTAATTATATCACCAGTCTTCGCTCACAAATTTCTTTAGCTCAATCGATTCTTTATCATTGTACAAACGAATTCTAATTTGAGTCCGTGGCAACCGTGGCTCAAACTCGATAAATAATTTTTTATTATTTGCTCCCAGTTTTTCAAATGCTGCCATGGTTTCAAATTCTTCCAAATTTACAATAAAGATTTTTCCGTCCCATTCAACATCGTTTTGAAGGATACTCTGCTCGGTACAGGACGGGACTTATTCAATTCTTTTTTATCCGCCAAATGCCAGTTAACGATATATTCCCCATTCAAATAGGATGCATTCACCTTTTCCGGATGATGCCCCTGTGTAAAAGTGGGTAACCAGTCATACAGATTCCGGTAGCGCGCCCACAGGCCAAAGGGAATGCCGTTCTTTTTTATGGATTCACGCTCTTCGGCCGTGGTACTCGACTCCAATATTTCCTGCATGTACAAATCAGCATCCGCTTTGTCTTTAAATGGCAAGCTAAACGCCGCACTGGGATTGAGCACCACCTTTTGCGCTTGCCCAAAGAAGACTTCCTTTCTGTCTTGGCCTGCGACCCACACCGCCACCGTTCCGCCCGGCGCG
>JANNJI010000878.1:0-9143 GCA_031405795.1 Gammaproteobacteria bacterium | reverse complement strand
GTGAAGGAACGCCTCAAGTCGGCGCAACGCATCAAAGGGTCCTTTGCGACCCGCGACTACACGTATCGCTGCGACAGGGTCGCCGGCGACGGCGCCCGGCCTGTTTATCCAATAAACGCAATACCACGCGTTCACCATGCCCGGATGGCAAAGTGGAAACACGCACATCCACCGCACGCCCGGCAATCCGAAAAGAAATACGCCCATCCTGTGGCAGGCGTTTTTCTGCGATGTCGAGCTTGGCCATGATCTTGATACGCGAGGTAATCAAGGGCGCCAGGGAACGTGGCGGTTGCAACACTTCACGTAACACCCCGTCCACCCGCAGACGAATCACCAGGCGATTTTCAAACGGTTCAACGTGAATATCCGAGGCATTTTCTTTCACGGACTGCGCCAGCAAGGCGTTGATCAAACGGATGATCGGCGCATCGTCTTCGGTCTCCAGCAGGTCTTCGGGTTCGGATAATTCCTGGGCGATGCTGGTGAGATCAAACTCCTCACCCAGGCCTTCCATCATATCCATCGCCTGATTGGTGCCGGTCTCGTAATGTTGCTGCAATAACTTATCGAATTCCGCCACCGACACCGTTGTCAGGCGTAATGGCCGCTTGAAGTGACGGCGCAATTCAATCAACGGCACATTGCCGCCGCCTTCACGATAAAAAATTTCAACCGCACTGATCCCAATCTCGCCAATTAATACCCCATGCCGTTTGGCATAAGGGTACGTCAGCGTTTTGGGTTTGGCAGTGTTTTCAGACGGCGCTGCTGCCAACTCATTGAGTAACTCGTCCTGCATTTTCATCGCTCGTGGTTGGCTGTGGTGGTAAAGCGAAAGCGGGATCCGGTACCAGTTGATTTGGATTCGCAGGTTGTTCTTGAGGTAATGTCGCAGGTCCCACACTCGCCGGTGGCGGTGCAAACGTGGCGGAGACCCGGGGCCGGGTATTGGGCGTCGCCACCGGTACTTCACGTATTGACGATTGCTCCGGTGGTTGACTCAACTCCTGCCGTTGTTTGGAGTCTTCATAGGCTGGTGGCAGTTTGATCAGTTCCTGCAACTCCGGCAACATCGGTGAGACCTCATCCTTCATCAAACGCACGCCCTTCTCGCGTACGGCTGCCTGTTGCGCACGAATATAATTATATTTCTCGGTGGTGATGGCGCGAATGCTTCGCTCATCCTTCATGATGGTCGGATGGAGAAACACCATTAAATTGGTTTTGACCTTGGTGGTCTTCTGATACCGGAACAACCAGCCGAGTATGGGAATGTCACCCAGTCCTGGCACCTTTTGTTCTGATTCGCGCAGGTTATCTTCGATCAAACCACCGAGCACGACAATCTGACCATCATCGACCACCACGCTGGTTTTAATCGAGCGTTTATTGGTAATGATATCGGAGGCAATCGAGGTGGAACTCAGGCTTGACACCTCCTGAGTGACATCCAGTTTGATCGCATCGCCTTCGTTGATCTGTGGTTTGATCTTCAAGGTCAAGCCCACGTCTTTGCGTTCAATCGTCTGAAAAGGGTTTGCCGGTGCGGCGGTACCACCGGTACTGGAAAATGATCCGGTCACAAACGGGACATTCTGGCCGACGACAATTTGCGCCTCTTCGTTATCCAGTGTAACCAGGGAAGGCGTTGATAAAATATTGGTGTTGGCATCACCCGCCAACATCGACAACAAAGCCACAATCTTGTTTGATCCAATTAAATCACCGAAGCCCACATTAAAACCTATCGGCGTCGGCGGCGATGCCAAATTTGCAAATGCCGAAATCGGCGTGCTGACATTAAAATTCACCAAACCCACCGCGTTGTTACCTTTACGACCATCCACCGCCCACTGCACACCCAACTCGCGAGTGCTATCACTGGACACCTCGGCAATCACCGCCTCCACAATCACCTGCGCACGCCGCACATCCAATTTCTGAATCACCGATTTAAGCGAACGAAACACATCGACCGGCGCGGTGATCACCAAGGCATTGGTATTTTGATCGGCCTGAATAATGATATCACTCCCCGGCCCCGCCGGTTTTGCCGCCGCCGCACCGGCCTTACCCTGACTAATACCGGTTAACACCGGCACCAGATCCTTGGCCACCGCATTGCGCAAATACACCACATGGGTGTTGCCGCCGATTTCCACCGGTGTATCCAAATGCGCAATCAAGGCACGGACACGCAAGCGCGCGTTTTTATCACCGCTGATCAATAAACTGTTGGTGCGATCATCCGCCACCATCTTGGTACGTTCTTGCGGGCCTTTGGGATCTTTGCTGTCCAATTGCGTCAGAATCCGTAATAACTCCGCCGCCGAGGCATGTTGTAAGGGGATCACTTCCAATTCATTGCCGGTAACCTGATCGATGCGATTAATGATATGCACCAGCCGTGCAATGTTCGAGGCCGAATCTGAAATAATAATTACATTCGAAGTTGGCACCGCGGCGAGATGGCCGCGTTGCGGCACTAACGGCCGCAGGATCGGCACCAACTGTCCGGCGTCGACGTGTTTGACTTCGATGACATGCGTGACAACCTCATCACTGTCGGAGTCACGCCGGAAATTCATGTTATCAATGGCCTCTTGCTTGGCATTGGCGTCGGGCACAATCTTGATCACATCCTTGCCCGGCACAGCCGCATAACCATGCACTTTCAATATCGATAAAAAGACTTCGTAAATTTGTTTGGCATCCATCGGCCGTTGCGAAATGATCGTGACCTTACCCTTGACCTGCGGATCCACAATGAAATTACGCCCGGTGTATTTCGACACCGCCTCAATGATGACGCGGATATCGGCGTCCGCAAAATTCAGGGTGAATTTGTCTGGCACCGCCACTGCACTCTTTGGCGCTGTATTTGGCGTGGCGTTTGTCGGCACACTGGCTGCCAGTGGTGGCAAGGCGGTATTGGTTTGCGCCACCATCGTGTCCGCAGCGGCAGCGGCTGGAACCGCCAGCGGTGCGACCGGAGTGGTGGCAGCCTTTTTTGCGCGCCGCTTCACCGGTTTGCGTTTTTTCTTTTTAACCACCGGTTCTGCAATTGGCGCTGTAATGGGTTCTTCTGGCTGTGCGACTACTTGCTCCTCGTCCGCCGCATACAAACTTGTGCTGGCAAATGTCCCCAGCAACGCCACCGTCACGGCAACCAGCGCTGTGATCATTACCCGCATGCGCAGCCGCCAGTAGCGCTGCAACCTGTCACCCAAATGCTCCCGCAATACCTGCACCAACATGTTGCCTCTCACATCGAAATCCGAAGTTCTTCACGGCGGCCTTGCCGCTCCACACCAATACGCAAATCCTGATTGCCCTGCATATTCATCAAATTCTGCAACACCGACGGATCGGTAGCGGGCAACCCATTCACTTCCACAATCACATCGTCTGGCCGCAAGCCCATCGACTGTAATACCTGTGGGTCGCGGTGGTTAAAACGAAAGCCGCGTAACTGTCCCGTACCCGGATCCGCCACCGGATCAATCCGCACTTGATCCCAGAATTTTTTCGGCTGATTCACCAGATTGTCACGCAGGTCCTTCAAGCGTTCCCCGGCGGATGCCGATGGTCCGGGTGGCGGCGCCACATTCACTGGGGGAGGAGTTCTTCCCACCGGTGTAATCACCGAGGGTTTATCCTTGCCATCACGTGGCATGGTGAGGGTTTCATAACTGCCACTGCGTTCGAGGATCACCCGATCCGGATACACCTCGTACAACACCACCCCGGCAACCACCGCATCACCGCGCACATACACCTTCTCATTATTTTGCTGATCCGCGACGATCGCCATCGACTGTTGTGGTTCATTCGAGGCAAACACCCCGCGCAAGGTCAATTTCAACCCCGTCTCGCGCGCATCAATTTCTGCGCCTTGCGCTGAGGTCAATTTGCTGGGGATGCCGAACAAATGCAGATTCGCCACCGTGTTCAGCCGCGCGACTTCCGCCACTGGCGTGCGTGGTAACGGCGCGACACTCAACGCCGAGCCAGCCGCCTCTTCACTGGGCGAGAATATCAACCAAGTCACATCCGCCGCCGCCTTCGCCAACAACACCACTAATACCATCTCCATTACTTTCGGCGCTGAACGCCACCACCGCTGCCACGGGAATTGAGAAAAAATCGACGCCCATTCCTGCGTGGCCTTGCGTACCTGCGCCTGCATATGATCAAGATTCAACTGATTTCCTGCCCTAAGCCTAATTATTTACCTATCAACCTGTGTTGATTCAGACGGTGGGGGGACATTTAAACACCCTTCAAGGATAACCGATTTTTGCATCTAATCAATCAGTTATATAGTGTAGTTAAATAATTAAATGAAGTGAAGCACCCGGCCTCAAGATTCTCCCCCATTATTTTGTAACCCCTACCTGTTACAGCCCGTTGGCTAGTTTGACACCCAACACCCGGCTACAAAAGCCCCAATTGCAGTGCGTAGCGCAAAGCCCGTCACATAACAAGCGTCCGGCGCAAGTTGTGGACGATATGGACAGCGGAGACAGCATTTTCCTGCCTGAAGTCATGCATCTGCATTGTTCTTGTATTTTACATTACCGTGTATATACTATTTATATATACATTATGACAGGTGGTAGCGATGACACAAAAAGCCAAAGTTTTTATCTCCGGTAACAGCCAAGCCGTTCGGTTGCCGAAAGAGTACCGAATCAACGGTGATGAAGTGTTTATTCGGCGTGATCCTGTCACTGGAGATCTTATTTTGTCGCGCAAGCCGCCGTCATGGGATGGTTTTTTGGACGTGCTAAAAAACACCACTGTTCCACCGGATTTTATGGCAGAACGCGATCAATCCGTTACCTTGCGCGATCCGTTTGAGGACTCGAAAGAATGAGCGCCCGGTATATGCTCGATACCAATATCGTCAGTCATATCATAAAAGGCAATGATCCTGTCGTGTTGAAACGTGTCACAGCCCTTAGCATGGATGAGGTAGAAGTATCGGTTATTACCGAAGCAGAACTGATGTACGGTTTAATCAAACACGGCAGCCCTGCCGGACTAAAACTACGTATTGCCGAGTTTTTGATCCGCGTGAATGTCATTCCTTGGGACAGTAATGCCGCCGCCTCTTATGGGACATTACGCAATGGCTGCCAAAAACACGGGGTGACGTTACAAGATATGGACATGTTGATCGCCGCCCACGCGCTGGCGCAACGGTCTGTTTTGGTCTCACGTGACAGTGTGTTTGGACAAGTTCCCAAACAGCTTGGCCTTGATGTTGAGGCATGGTAGCTGCGCTTTACCGCAACAGATGAGTTCATGTTCTTGATGAATTTTCGCAGCAACGGCATTCCTCCCTATAACTAAGCTACTATCTTCTGGTAGTCTCTCTAATGAGTTTCGATAAGGAGCAGAGCATGGGACAATTGAATCGCATCACCCAGCAGCCCGATGTGATGGGCTGCAGGGCGTGCATTCGGGGGATGCGCGTCACGGTCGGTATGGTCGTCGGTCAGATTGGCGCGGGGCACAGCGTCGAAGAAATCCTCGCCGACTACCCCTATCTTGAACGAGAAGACATTATGCAAGCGCTTTGCTATGCCGCATGGCGAGCCGAAGAACGCGAGATCATACTAGCCAGCGCATGAAGTTGCTTGTTGATATGAATCTGTCGCCGCGCTGGATTGAAGAAGGCACCTTGCTTACTGTTGACTCGAACCGCACGCGCTTGCGCGTGCTGCCGTTAAGGCCGAAGGAATAACTTTATCTCCGACTCACCAAAGAAAACCTCACCCTGCGCACCCCGAACCCGCACCAAGGCGATATCAGCAAAAACTTACTTTCCAGAATATTGAAGCAAGCCCAAATCAGCAAAGAAGACTGGGAAAATCTTTGAGCCTACATCACCCCGCTTGTTACCAGTCTCAAACACAGGGGTAGAACGAAAAATCTTTTGTTGTTCATCCAGGATGAACTATTCGAGCAATTGCATTCCTGCATGATTGGCGGCGGATTTATCAAACGTGACGGTATGGGTACAACTCGCCACCAGGGCAGATCGCGCAATTAAGCAGTCGGCGAAATCCGCCTTACCCATCGCGAAGATTTTTAGCGCAGGCGAAACCACAGCGATATTTTCCACAATAAATTGTTTTGTGCGTAGCAACGTGTCGAGTACTGTCGTCACCTCGGCACGATTCTGCGCATAACACAACTCCAGCACCCATACCAACTCAACTACCGTGACCAGCGTAATAAACCCCGGCGATTCCTGCGACAGGGATTCAATTATTGTAGGATGGTGAAGCAACGAACCATTCCCCCCTTTTTCTACGGGTGAGGGGCAACTACGTCCTGAGGTTCATTAGGCGGCATGAGACCAATCGTCGTTGTGATCCATCGTCCTGACATCACACAATTCGGCATTGTGTTACAGCGTCTTCTTGGGATAAACGACATTGAGTCCAGGGATCTTTTTAAAATCCGTCACATTACTCGTCAATACAACATAGCCGTGCGCCAGACAGGTCGCCGCTATTTGTAGGTCATGCGCATTAATGCTGGATTTTGCCTTGGATTTAATAAAATGGGCGTATATCTCGCCGTAACAGCGTGCGGCTTCTTCTGTAAAATCCAACACGGGTATTTTCGCGATAATCCCTTCCACAAATACGGAGCGTTGCACCCGGATGGCCGTGGTCTTGGCCAGGTGCACACCGGCTAAAAGTTCGGATACGGTGATCGCCGCGATGTAGGCATCACCTTGATCGGCAAATGCATCAAGGCTGGCCAAATTCAAGCGGCCATGCTCAACATCAATGAAAAAATTGGTATCAATAACTAGCCCCATGGGTTGTCCGGCAAGCGAGCCTTGCGCCGCAGGTTTTTTAAATCTTTCGCCATCGCCGCCGCATCATCGCCTAATTTGGGCAGTGCATTTAATACACCGGCTAATTTGGTAATGGGCAATCCGAGTTTCATCGGCGGACAGAGTTCGGCAACGGTCTGAGAACCCTTGGTAATGCGCAGGCGATGCCCTGTCATGCGCACCGTATCAATGGCAACGGACAGGTTTCTCACCAATTCCGTGGCCGAGATGCTGTCTTGAGTGGGCTTCGTCATTTCGCTTTACCTCGAGTTATATTGGTCATACGCATTGTATGCATAATACACGTGTTTTGCAAAGTACTGGAAGACTGGGAAAATCCCCGTCGCGCCCCGCATACAGCATTTTTCGTCAGTTCTTAAAATATTTATATAAATTTGCAGGCCCGCGTCTCGGATCTGATGCGCGGCAAATGGAAAAAATTCAGCTTGAAAATGCTGATATCGCCAGAGTCTCGCGCAGGCCGTAAAGTACAACTGAAACTCGTTGCCAAGTTTTCCCCGATCCCCCCGTGACCAAGTATGGGGAAGGATATCAAAACAGTGCCTCAATTCCTTTGTCATGCACAATATGTAACAGCTTCAACGCGGTTCCGGCAGGCTTTTTCTGGCCTATTTCCCACTTCTGAATCGTTGAAACGCTGGTATTGAGTAAGGCGGCAAAAACAGCTTGCGAGACATGAGATCGCGTCCGAATTTTACGAATGTCACTGGCTTTCATCACTGGAATTGGTTTTAAACAGAGGCTATCAAATTCGCGCAGGGTCATCTGATCCATCAAACCCGCTTCTTGCAATACTTTTGCCGTGTCATGGATAGCCCCCAGCATGGGGGGTTTTGCTCTTGGCGATACTTTAGTTTTCTTCATCACAATACACCTCGATAAAACCATTCTCAACAATTGTTCGATTAAAATTATTTACCGGGTACGTTTTATCATCTGTGCCGGGTATTTTAGCGTCAAAATATTTTTCACCTCTCCATATCAAGACCGGCCTACACTCGATCACAACGCTAACTGAAATGCTATTATTACATTAATATCTAAATGAGTTTCGATTTGGAGTTACCCGTGGCACAAACGCAATCCGCCTTCCCTGCCCCCCAGATGATTGGCCAATTTCGTACCTTTGGTTTGTTTGGCCCGGCCTACTGCGTACTGGCGGCCGATAAGCAAACTGCTAGCGGTGACTGGCTGTTGCGCATTCAAGTCGTGGAAACCGGCGAAAAGACCGACTACCCCTACACCCAAGCTCTGAATGACCCGGAAGCGAACTGATGTATGCCAGCTTAACGCACCCTCCTTGTCGATATCGGTTCTGATATTCTCTTGCTAAACTGTTACCACACTAGGTTTTTTCGGAGAAAGATAATGTTACTCGCCTATATCCAAGCCGCTTTGCGGCATGCCTGCTACGAAAAACTCGCGGAAGACAACCAGTACTACGGTGAGATTACCGGATTCGATGGTATTTATGCCGCTGCCAGCACCCTTGAAGAATGCCGCAACGAATTGGCGGAGGTACTGGAAGAATGGATATTATTTCGCATCCATAAGAATCTTCCTGTGCCGGTGGTAGACGGCATTGAGTTGACAATCCGTGAGGTAGCTTAGTGCCGCGCTTTGGGCCGATCAAACGCAAAGACCTGATAAACTATCTCAGACAAGTAGCCTTTGCTGGACCCTACTCAGGTGGAAGACACCAGTTCATGGTCAAAGAAAACCTCACGCTGCGCATCCCTAACCCACACCAAGGCGATATCAGCAAAGACTTACTATCCAGGATATTGAAGCAAGCCCAAATCAGCAAAGAAGATTGGGAAAATCTTTGAGCCGACACCACCAACAATCAACCCAACCTGACGCAGTTTGTCACAATATGACAATACACGATTAAAATTGTGTGTCTGTGTTGTCAATGCATCACCGCACACACCGCAACATAAAAAAACACCGATGTTAATCTCTGTGAAGCGGATCACATAAATCCACGGCAAATCGCAGTTTTCCGGCTAAAATACGCTAACCTTGACAAGACATCACGGAGCGACATCCCACGTTGGCACACAAGCTGCTAAACTGTAACCTAACTTGAGTTTACCGCAGTGCATGCGCTACCCTGTTAACACACAGGCAGGCATGCAACGCTAGGAGGGCGGGCGAAACAGGTTTTACCGCAATCGTTTTTTTAACTTAACACTTGGAGAGCACTATGAGCACGTTACAAACTATGAGAACGTTACAAAAAGGTTTTACCTTAATC
>JANNJI010000877.1:0-21852 GCA_031405795.1 Gammaproteobacteria bacterium | reverse complement strand
GCAGAAGCAGTATCACGACAATGGCAAACGCGATGACGAGGGCTATTTTGGTTGTTGCATTCATGAGTTTAATCTCCTTGGGTAAATTGATTTGATTGATGTTTGTGGATAGCGCGATCCACTGGCGATGTGTGCAACGCTTTATTGCGTAGCACTCAAACTACTTTCGATAACCTTGATTACTTTTTCTTCCAGTTCTTTTGCGGGTGCTTCAGCTTTACTGCCCTGAGCGACGACCCCCGGCCGAACGAAAAGAACAGAGACACGCCCCGCCTTTTGCGTGAGGGTCAGATGCAGCGGACACAACGCCAGCATCGCGGGATCGGCGTTGCTGATTTTTACGGCCAACGGCCCGTTGCAGAAAACCATGCTTTTGATGCCTTCCAGCTGGTTAAGATTAAAATCTTTAACCGCATTTTTCTGCGCAAACTTTGTCAGGTTCTCCAACATGTCGATCTCGTACACCACTTTGAAACCATTGCTTTCCAACGCCTTCTGCACGCGCTTGGAGGCGGTATCCAGAGTTTGATCGAACGATTTTTCGTAAACGGCGGGAGATTCGGCTAATGCGCTTAAACTAATCAGCGTAAACAAAAAAATGAGTATTGATTTCATAAGATTCCTAAATTTTATGGGTGATAAACTCGGATTTCCCTGGCAGGATTACGTCTTGATATCGAAATAGGTATGCAGTTCCACTTCCGTTGGTTGTTTCCGGAACACAACTTCATCGTCGACGATTAAATTCGGCGAATGCCGAATGCTGAACTTCTGGACAAGGTCGGCACTGTCTTCCACGAAACACGTGCGGTACGGGATCCGCAGGTGTTCGAGTTCCTTTTCCAAATTTTTTCGATGGGTACAGGTTTTTGTTGCGATGATTATTACATCCATAACCACTCCAGGGGAAATATAGGGGAATACTGAATAGTTTAATCAATAATATTGACAGGATTATTCTATTTCAATTCAGACTCCATACTAGCGATCAAGCCCATCGCTCTCGGTGCGTTACCGCACCTAAGACGGGCAAGCGCCTCCCTGGATTTTGAACCCGGGGTATTGGCTTTGCGATTGAGTTCTTGCAAGAGGAATCCAGGCGTCGGCCAATGACCTCGGTTTGTTGCAGAATTATTAAACCTTGGCGAGATAACATTACGGATGGTTTTGCAGGCGAACTGGATGGACATCATCACCGCAGTACCGCCGGTGGCTAGCGATTTGCGGGGCTGTAGAAATCTATAAATTCACCGACCAGACCGTTTCCGTCACCCGACAACAATATGGTTGAAAAAATGGCAAAGAACAGTAATTCATAGCTATAACTATGTGTAAGAAATCACGTGTCCGTATAAACTAAATCGGTTCCAGAGAACAATAATCTCTAAATATTAGGATCAATTGTGCTCTGGCACCATTTATTCCAGTTGACGACGAAATCAAGCGAAGCGACTCTGTAGTCGGTCAATCGGAAGGACTTGCGAAACGATAGTTTAACTAAAGCCATAGTATCGCATTTGTTTGGCACGGCTAAATTTGCCTTTTCCAATCACTTCGTTACCTTCAACATCTAAAAAAGCCCCTTTAATTTCCAGCTTTACACCAATCGGCGCCCTCAAACCAAGAACCGCTTTAAGCCTCCGGCTATAATTTTTATGTCTACAACTCTTGTGTTTTTTATTATCATCTTCCACCTTTAACGCGAATTTGTGCCAAACTTGATTACAAATATCCAAGTCCGTAATAGATTTATATTGTTTTTCATTTAAATTTGAGCTGGCTTGATGTATCCAGATCTTGGCCGACCCCATGCTGAGAGAATTTTCTACACTTTGATTTGTTGATATATTTATATTGCATTGGCTTTTCTTAGCGTATTTAATTAAATCATCTTTAAGTGAACAAATTAATTCTCTATTAGCCTTTTTACCTTGATTCATGCCCAAGAAATATTGACCCCTGTATCCGTATTCGCTGTTAAAAAATATGTCGAATGTTTTTGGTGTAATACTCAATATGAAATCATGTCGTATACAGTTCTTGAAACATTCCGATTCTTCAACGTGGTAGTCAGTAATAACCATCTCTCTACGTATGTCGGCAATGACTTTATCAAAACCAACAGACCTGCTTAAGTACGTTATTCTTTCTGGTGAAATACTTTGCGTATACTTCCAAGCCATCTCTTAATTACCTCGTTTCCGCAGTTATCAGTTAACGTTTTTTAGTCGCCCTGCTCTAACGTCCACTTCAGGTGTGCCCTCTCCGCGAGACTCTCAACCACTACCACCCTTTTTTCCTTCTGCGCAGTCCTCCTTAGACACGATCTGTAACGGGACGGATTGTATCTCCAATTGCCGGAACCACCCTAGAAGATAGCTGTAATACAGTATGTCTTGCAACATATCATGCCTTTCGTCATCACTTAACGGCTCCGGCAATATGCCATTATTATCTTGCCCCGTTGCCCACTCAAGTTCTTCCAGCTCACATTCTAACGCTGCACGAATATAACTAACGTCTTTAAAGGTCAGATTTGCCATCTCAAACTACCCGCAGGTATTGATCCAGTTCCTTCAGTTTTCTCCTGAACTCAGCCAGCGTCATGTCATAGGCCGGTTGAAAGGCGTGATGGAAAATTCAGTATTGGGTTCTGGTTTAACATTTTGCGATTATTCATGGTAAAAAATGTAGAGAACGGCAACAGCGATACCAGCATGGTCATGCGAATTAAAATACTGTCAACCCGGATCACCTTCGCGGCCTTCAGGTACACAGATCGCGACGACCTCGCGTAGTTCAATGGATTGATTCTCGGCGGCCTCGAACGTGTTAATCAACCCGTTGTAATACAGGATATCTTCCTGTATCTGTTGCCTCGCCTCTACAGTTAAGGGCTCAGGCAAGGCTTTTTTGTCGTCCTGCTCCAACGTCCATTTGAGGTGTCCCAGCATACCTCCAAGCGCACAGCGAATACCTGAAATCTCAGAAAAGTTGAGCTGGTACATAATTCTTTATCCTGTTGGGAGTCGATGGCTCGCTCTATACTTTAGTCGCTTCAATTGCTACCGTCTTTTTTTTCTTCCACGCCGCCATCTTTGGGCACGGCCTGTAATGGAACTGACTGCATTTCCCACTGCTGAAACCAATATAGTAATTTGTCGTAAAAAATAATATCTTCACCTATATCACTCCTCTCGTCATCACTTAATGGTTCTGGTGGCGTGCCGTTGTTATTTTGCCCGGTTTTCCAATCAAGATATTCCACTTCACGTGCCAGCGCTGCACGAATATAGCGTATGTCTTTAAACGTCAGATTTGCCATTCAATTACCTTCAGGTATTCATCCAGCTCCTTCAGTTTTTTACGGAACTCGATCAGCGTCATGTCATATGCCGGATACAAGGCGTGATGGAAAATCCAGTATCGGGATCTGGTTTAACATTTTGCGATTATTCATGGTAAAAAATGTAGAAAGCGACAACGGCGATACCAGCGTGGTCATGCGAATTGAAATACTGTCAACCCGGATCACCTTCGCGACCTTCGGGTACACAGATGGAGACGACTTTGCGCAATTCAAAGGACTGTTTTTCTGCGGTTTCAAACGTATTAATTAATCCATTGTAATAAAGCATGTCTTCCTGTATCTGTTGTCTCGCCTCCGCCGTTAAGGGATCAGGCAAAGCTTTTTTGTCGTCCTGTTCCAGCGTCCATCTCAGGTGTCCTCGTTTACCTTGCAGCGCATAACGAATATACGAAATGTCTTTAAATTGGAGTTCAACCATAACTCATTAGTCTCTTGGGTAGATTGCTGTGCATGATAGATACTGTTCTTCGTTACGTCTCAACCGGTGCCGCCCTTTTTCCCTGTCGCGCCGTCATCCTTCGGCACGATCCGTAATGGGACGGATTGTATTTCCAGTTGCCGGAACCAGTCCAGCAGGTGGTCGTAATACAGGAAGTCATTACCCATATCAGCTGATTCGCTTGATGTTAACGGTGGATCAAGTTTACCGTTATCATCCTGCTCCATCGTCCACAGAAGATCTTCTGACTCACATTCCAGCGCTGCCCGAATGTAAGCAATGTCTTTAAATGTCAGAGTGACCATAGTACGGCTACCTTCTTATATTTTTCCAGCCCCTTCAATTTTTTGCGGAACTCGATCGGCATCACTCAATGTTCTGCACCTGCTCACGCATCTGCTCAATCAACACCTTCAATTCCATCGCGGCGTTGCTGGTGCGGATGTCGATGGATTTTGAACCCAAGGTGTTGGCTTCGCGATTGAGTTCTTGCATGAGGAAATCCAGGCGTCGACCCACGGCCTCGGTTTGTTGCAGGATGTGTTTTACTTCAGCGATATGTGTCACTAAGCGATCCAGTTCTTCATCCACATCGATCTTCTGTGCAGTGAACACCAATTCCTGCTCCAGTCGATCAGCACTGACTTCGGCCTTGATCTCTTGCAGACGAGTCAGTAATTTTTCCCGTTGTAATTGTTTGATCTCCGGCATCGCTGCACGCACTTGCGTGACAACCTGGCTCATCAATTCCAGACGTTGCAGCAACAGGTGTTTGAGTTTATCGCCTTCGCGTTTGCGCATCGCCACCATTTCATGTAACGCCTGGTCCATGAGTTGCAACAAGGTTTGATGTAACACGTCAGCGGCCACCTGCGGTGCTTGCAATACATCAGGCCAGCGCAACACCTCCAAGGGATCCACGGGTTGATGCGCAGGAAACAGGGTTGCGATCTGTTCGCAGGCACGGGCCAACTGCGCCACCAGTTCACGATTGATCTTCACATCCTGCGCACCCAGCGCGGCGGGCTGATAACGCACCTGGCAATCGACCTTGCCACGCTGCAAGTGCTTTTGCATGACTTCGCGCAGCCTGCCCTCCAGGACACGCAATTCATCCGGTAAACGGATAAATAATTCCAGGTAACGGTGATTTACCGAGCGGATTTCCAAGGTCAGGCTGCCCCAGCTCTCGGCGATCTCCGCTCGGGCAAAGGCGGTCATACTACGTGTCATCTGTTGTTTTCCTTATCATATATATGTGGTGAATCCAGCCGTAGCGCGATAGCGTGCGGTACTACGCATATTTAAAACACAGACATGTGCTCCCTGCCCGCCTGCTGTTATGCTAATCTTTGCGGATTAAGACGGATATGTCCATTACCCTATGTCTACCATACCTGATTTTGCCCTGGCCCCTGGCACCCGCGTTGACGAGTATATCCTTGAGAACATCCTGGGTGGCGGCGGTTTTAGCATTGTCTATCTGGCCAAATCCGCAAAGACCAACGAACAGGTCGTAATAAAGGAATACATGCCCAGCACGCTGGCGATGCGCGCCCCTGATCTTGCGGTGATCAGCAAGGATGAAAAAAATAACGATCGCTTCACCCATGGCCGCCGTTTATTTTTCCAGGAGGCCAGCACCTTAACCACGCTCAAACACCCGAACATCGTCAACGTAATCAATTTTTTCCGCGCCAATGGCACGGTCTACATGGTCATGGAATACCATGAAGGGGTAAACCTGCAGAGCTATATTAAAAAACACAAGGGCAATTTGAGCGAGCCGTTTATCAAGGCGGTGTTCCTGCCTTTACTGGATGGATTAAAGCAGATCCACCAGCAAGGTCTGTTACATCTGGACATTAAACCCAGTAACATTCATTTACGTAGCGGCGCCAACCCGCTGTTACTGGATTTTGGTGCAGTACATGAAGTGATGCATTCACGGCAGTTTCAGCCCAACCAAGTGGTCACACCTGGATTTTCACCGATTGAACAATTGGACCCCGGCGGTTATGTCGGCCCCTGGACCGATTTATATGCAATGGGCGCCACCATGCGGGCCTGCATTGAAGGTGCCTCACCTCCGCCCGCACCGCAGCGTCGCGAGAAAGACACCACCAAACCGCTGGCCAGCGTGTTTAAAAAACGCTACACGCCGCACTTACTGGAGGCGATTGATTGGGCGATGGAAGTGGACCCGCTGTTACGGCCACAATCGGTGGAGCAAATGGTTGCCGCAATCAATGGTCATTCGCCACGGCAAGATAAAAAACGGTCATCGAATTTTTAATTATGCAATACGTCGTCGCCCGCACCACCCGCATCGGCAATCGCGCCACCAATCAGGATCGCTTGATTGCACTGGAACGTGAGAATACCGTGTTGCTGGTCGTGGCCGATGGTCTGGGCGGTAAAAGCGGCGGGGAAATTGCGGCCCAGTCCTTGATCGACACACTGTCTACTCTGTTCAAAACAACCCGCTTACCCATCGCGCAACCCGAGCAGTTCTTAACGGAGGCTTTGCACAAAGCGCATTTTGCTGTGATTGAAGCAGGCAACAGGCAAGAGCCACCTGTTAATCCGGGTACCACGGCGGTGGTGTGTTTAGTCCAGGAGGGCAGCGCGTGGTGGGCACACGTAGGCGATAGCCGTTTATATTTATTCCGTGGCGGTGTGCCGATTTATCGAACCCGTGATCACTCGGTCATGGAAAAGATGTATGAAAAAGGCCAGATTGCCAATAACAAACGCCATGCCCATCCAATGCGCAATTTTATGACGCGCTGTCTTGGTTTTTCCGACAGTGTGCCGGAGGTCAGCGTCAGCAACAAAGTGATATTACTTCCCGGTGATATTGTGATGTTGTGTTCCGATGGTTTGTGGGAACCCCTTGACGATATGTTAATGGGTTCCATTATGCTGGATGGCAAGCTCAGTGATGCCTTAAACAAGGCGTCGCAACGTGCGGAAGAAAAAAGTTACCCGAATTGCGATAACGTCAGCGCCGTGGCCATGCAAGTGATGTCACTGCAACTGGTGGGCAAGGCCATTCGTGATCCGATCGAACAACAAGTGATAAAATCCCAGCGCGTTGATCCGGTACAAAGCGCGATTGATGTGATTGAGCAAACCATCAAGTTATATGAAGGTGAAATGAAATAACAATTGCGGTTGCGATACCGCACAACCGCTAAAAATTATTGCCACCAAGTCGAACAAAGCGTTTTATGCCGGTTAGCGCCGAGAGGAAAGCAAAGCCTCGTCCACCAACTTTTTCAGCGGTTCGTAACCAAAGCTCGGCAGCGGCTTGCCGTTGACGAAAAACTCCGGCGTCTTGGTAACATTCAGCGCCCGCGCATCGGCAAGATCCTGCGCAATCACACTGGCGATATCGGGTGCCGTCATATCGGCCTGCATCTGTTCGAGATTCAGGCCGAGTCCTGCAAGGTGTTTCCAGACCAAGTCCACCTGCGGCGTGTGGTGCGGTGCCCAGTCGGCCTGGGTGGCTAACAAGGCTTCCAGCGCCGGCCAGAACTTGTTCTGTTTGCGTGCCGCCTCCAGTATCGCCACCACTTTGTCCGAACCATTGTGGAAGGGCGCGTAACGCAGCACCAGACGAATCTTGTCGGGGTTTGCCGCCATCAGTCCCTTAACCAGCGGGTAAAACGCGCTGCAGGTCTCGCACGCGGGATCAAGAAACTCAACGATCACAACCGGCGCATCGGCCTTGCCCAGTGTTGGTGAGTGCATTCGAATCAGATGCGTGCGATTACGCTCGACCAGTTGCGCGGACTGATCTGTTTTTTCGCTGTTGTAAAACAGCGTTCCCAGTATGAATGCCAGCACCAGACTTATGGCGGCAACGATAAACAGTGTTTTTTGCTTCATTTTGAACTCCGAAAATAGGCCAGAACCAACAATGCCATGATAATTGAAAAAGCCACGACCGACAGCAGCGGAATCGTCACAAAACCAAACCACTCGATCACCTTTTCCGAGCACGGCACTCCCTGAGCACAGGGCTTGAGACCCTCGGGAATCACCCCGGCGATCAAGAGCAGGTGAAAGACGGCAAACAGCCAGCCAAACACAGTCAACGGCAGCGCGTAGCGGATTACTTTCCGGTCGAAGGGGAACAGTCCGATGGGCAGTATCAGCACCAGCGGAAACATGAAAATGCGTTGGTACCAGCAAAGAACGCACGGCGGCAGTAACATGACTTCACCGAAAAACAGTGCGCCAAGCGTCGAGATAGTCGCAACCAACCAGGCAACAAAGATCGGTGTCCATGCCTTGGCGTCGTTATTCATGCGTGCAGAGGGTTCGGGGGTATGCATTGATAGATGAAACATAACGTTTGCATCAGTGTTTGGCAAGGCTGGCGTGTATTTTTGTTTTTGCAAAAATCACGATCGGGTTGGCAATATACTGGATGTTTTTGTCAGGTATGAAAGTAGCCGCCTTTAGGTGAAGCCCCAAAAAGACGTATAGCAGCTTGCATTCTTTCTCTAGGAAAATTGTCTACTGATTTTTTATGTAAATCAACAGATCCCCATTTTTCTATCACGGTGAAACGTGATTTATCCTCATTGCTTCGCAATACTTCACACGATAGACAACCTTCTGATGATGAAATATAGGGAACCAAAGATTTTAAAAATTCGTAAAGTTCTTCGGCTTTAGTCTCAGCCGCTTTAAATTCGGTGATAGGTGTAATAGGCATAATCTATTTTTTACTAATTTGGTAGAGTTTAATTATACAACCACCCCGCTGACAACATGCTGTCAGTAGTATTTACTGTTTTTTTAGGTCTTACGAAGTTGAGGAGCGCGCCGTTTTTGGCGTACCCCTCTCGAGCGCGAGGTCAGGTGTTTGACACCAGCCTCATCAAGCAGCTGTTCTTTTGTGGCCGATGGCAAATCATTCCAATGCTTGCCTACTATCGCACCCTGCAACGAATACAAGTAATAGCAAACCGGTATCGAGATGTCTGAATAGGTGCTTTTAACCAAATTGAACGCTTTGGCCGGGCCATCTGCTTTAGGTCACCCAGTGTTTTGAGACCCACACTCTCCAGGCGATCCGCAATGGTGAGGCCGATATTTTTTAGGCCACGAAGCAGGGTTTTATCGTCCATATACGGTCTCCTCTCTGGGCATCGATGACCAAGCCAATCTGGCGTTGAGTGCCTTGTTGGGTTTCGTCACTGAAGAATTATAAACCATTACTCTGTGTATTTATCTTTGTACTCGTGCGTTGGCTCCACCGCTTGCACCAGGTCGATGATCATTCCGCCTGGATCTCTGACCATGAAATGTTTTTGGCCCCACTCCTCTGTCCGCACGTGAAGGAGAATGTGAACATTGCTGCCCTTGAGTTTTTCGTATTCCTGATCAACGTTATCGACCTCAAAAGAATAGATAATGCCGTGGCCGGAATAAGCATCGTGTAAGAACTCGGGCTGAGAGGAATGACCGGGTTGTAAGAACCCCAATTGCAGGCCCTTCTCCGAGACAAGGTGAATGTACCAATCAGTTTCAAAAACGACACTGAAGCCAAAGTGATGCAGGTAAAAATCTCGACACTGGGCAAGCTTATCGGTTGTCAGAACAGGAAAGAACCCTCGGGGGTTAATAGTTTGCATGGTTGCTTCCTTTGATGTGTTTTTTGATTGGTGCGCCAACCCTCGCTCTGTTAGAACTAAACAACCGGTTAAAACAGCGATGCCAGCGATGCTTAACAGCCTTACCAAGTATCTCATTTTTTCCCTAGACCCTCGTTTCATTCGGCACCGCCTCAGCAGGGTTGATCAGCAGTGCCCATTCTAGGAACTTGGCAACATCATGTCTTGTAGAAATGCGACATCGCCCCGCGCATATATTGCTGGTGACAAGTTGGTGAGACGCCTGAATTCGTGACTCATGTGGCTTTGATCTAAATAACCCGACTCAAATGCGACATCCGCCAGAGAAGCCGATGCTCGTCGGATAAGCCTGGCAGCATGTCTAAATCTTGTGATCGAGCAGAAAAGCTTGGGAGAAACGCCTACGGTTTCGAGAAACGTACGCTCAAGCTGTCGGCGGCTTATGCCGAAAATAGTGGCAGTGTCATCAATGCGGGTTATTCCATGCGTGGCCTCGATGAATGCAACGACGTCATCTATTCTGGCCGAATCGGGTTGCCTCTTGGCTATGTGGCTCTCAAGCATGCTGTTGAGTTGATTGAGCGTATCTAAATTGACAACACGCTCAAGAACACTATCAAGAGAGAATGAGAGTAAACCCTTTGCAGATTCACAGCGATCGGTTAGTTCATTCGCCGCCGCTTTCATGAAGTGACGGCTTTGTCCGGGTTTGAAGCAAATACCGAGGTAATGCGCGTGCTGATCAAGCGCGACTACAGATTTGGAGGTTGTTGTGCCATACGCCCAGCTTTGCATGGACGTACCCGATTGGCTAATGACGAGATCAACAGCGCCGTCCGGCAGTATCGAATAAGTTGTATCTGAGTTGTCGAGAGCTATCCAGTAATGACTGATGAATCCCCGAAGCAGCGGTGATGGTAAGACGGCTATAAGTTTGGGGTAAATCACTGTGGCTCCATTGGTGAATATCTAACAGCTTGTTGAAAAACGGGTATTTTTCATAAATACGAAATCTTCACTGCAATGACGCAACACAACAAAGAACACTATGGTTTTCATGTACCCCCACATATCGCCGCAGCCTCTGCATCTCTATGTATGATACTGGCCGATTATAGGATGTAAATGGACAAATCAACGGGCACCGCATCCGCGGCATACGGTATACTGCCTGCCCTTGTCTTAGCCCATATATTTGGAATCACTATGCGACCCAGTAGCCGTACTCCCGAGCAAATCCGTCCTGTCAAGATTACCCGCCATTACACCAAACACGCCGAAGGTTCGGTGCTGGTTGAATTTGGCGACACCCAGGTGATCTGTACCACCAGCGCCGATACCGGTGTACCGGGTTTTCTGCGTGGTAGTGGTAAAGGTTGGGTGACGGCGGAATATGGCATGTTGCCGCGTTCCACCGGGCAACGGATGAGCCGTGAGGCCGCCAAAGGTAAACAAGGTGGCCGCACCATGGAGATTCAGCGTTTGATTGGCCGCTCCTTGCGTGCCGGTGTTGACCTCAAGGCGCTGGGGGAAAATACCATAACCGTGGATTGCGACGTAATCCAGGCCGATGGCGGCACCCGCACTGCGGCCATCACCGGTGGCTTTGTCGCGCTGGCCGATGCCATCGCCCATTTACAAAATAAAAATATTATCAGCAGCAACCCGATCAAACACCACATCGCCTCGATCTCCGTCGGTATATATAATGGTATGCCGGTTGCGGATTTGGATTATGTGGAGGATTCCGGCTGCGACACCGACATGAATATTGTGATGAATGATGCCGGTCAGTTTATCGAGCTCCAAGGTACCGCCGAGACCGAGCCGTTTTCCGAACAGCAATTGCAGCAACTGCTGGGGCTTGCCAAGTCGGCGATCCTGCAATTAATCAGCAAACAACGTGAAGCCCTGCGCACTTGAGTCCCATGAAAAAAATCGTCCTGGCAAGTAACAATCCGGGCAAGGTGCGTGAGTTCAATCAACTGCTGGTCAGTGTTGATTTAGAAGTCCTCGCCCAGTCCGTCTATCAGGTACCTGAGATTGAAGAAACCGGTTTGACCTTTGTCGAAAACGCGATCCTCAAGGCGCGTAATGCGGCGCAGCACACCGGCTTACCCGCGATTGCCGATGACTCCGGTTTAGAGGTGGATGCCCTAAACGGTGCGCCGGGGATCTACTCGGCGCGTTATGCCGGTGGTGACGCCAATGATCACAACAATCTGCAAAAACTGCTGCACGATTTACAGGCCAGCGGTTCCAGCAATCGTGCGGCGCGTTTTCAATGTTTGCTGGTTTATATGCGGCACGCCGCTGATCCGACACCCTTAATTTGCCAGGGCACCTGGGAAGGCACCATTGTTGCTGCACCGCGCGGCCAACAGGGTTTTGGCTATGACCCCGTGTTTTTTGTGGCCAGTGAAGGCTGCACCAGTGCCGAACTGAGCCCCGAGCGCAAAAATGCCTTGAGTCATCGTGGTCAAGCGTTAAACTGCCTCTTGCAAAAACTCGCCACACACCGATAATTAGCCAACCTATGTCAACCAATCAGCCCCTTCTTTCTCACGCTTGGCGTTCAGTCTGCACCGGACTGAGCCTGTGCTTGTTTTATGTTGTCGCCAACGCACAGAGCCTTTCGACCGACACCGTCTTTGGTAAATTCAAGGATCGTTTAGTACAGATTCGCATTGTTGACACCTCGACCAATGCGCAATCCACCATCGGCAGCGGATTTTTTATCGACAAATACGGCACCATCATCACCAATTATCATGTCATTTCAAAACACATCTTTAAACCCGAGCAATACCGCATTGAATATGTGATGCACGATGCACGGGTGCATCAGGCACAGTTAGTCAATATTGATGTGGTGCATGATCTGGCGGTACTGGATGGCAAACAAGTCCCCACACCGCATTTGAATTTAATTGAACACACCCTTCGTAAAGGCGAGCGGATTTACACCTTGGGGAACCCTTTGGATCTCGGCATGACAATTGTCGAAAGTACTTACAACGGCTTGACCGATGACACCATGCACGAACGTATCCTGTTATCCGGTGCGCTCAATCCGGGCATGAGCGGCGGCCCCTCGATCATGGAAGATGGCACTGTCATCGGTGTCAACGTCGCCGCCACCGGCACCAACATCGGCTTTCTGGTGCCTGCGACATTCTTGAAAAAATTAGTGCCCCACGATTACAAACCCGGCACTGTCAATTTTGTTGACCTTGTCCGCAAACAATTGCTGGCAAACCAGAATGAATACATGCATGCCCTGCTGGCCAGCCCCTTCAAAAGCAAACCACTGGGTGACTTTGCCGTACCGGACAAACTCGCGCCTTACTTAAATTGCTGGGGTGATACCGATGAAGAGAATAAACCGTATCGCGGCTCGTCAACGATCTGTGCGATCAAAAACGACATTTTTCTGAATCAACATTTTTCCACCGGCGAAATTCGCTACAGCCATCACTACTTTTCCGCCAGCAAAATGAACAGCTATCGTTTCTATCATGTCATGCAACAATATTTTGCAAACCCCAGCATCACCTTGAGCGGTAACAAGGAAGACGTCACCGAATTCAACTGTACAACGGATTTTGTTGCACAAACCAATCTGCGTTTTAAAGTGGCATTTTGTCTGCGCGAGTATAAAAAGATCAAGGGTGTGTATGACATGGTGCTAAACGCCGCCAGTGTCAGTGAAGAGCAGCAGGGGTTGGTGACGATATTAACGCTCGGCGGTGTCAGTTATGACAATGCTGTTGCCTTTGGTAAAGAATATTTGAGGACATTCAAATGGAACCGCCCGTAATTATTGAAGTCCTCGATCGCTTTGGCAAAGTCAAAGAACGGATCAAAGTCGCTGATTTTCCCTGCCGCATTGGCCGGGGTTATGACAACGATATTATCCTGGATGACCCTTACATTTCACCTTCGCATGTTGAGCTGATTCTGGACGGAAGTAACAATGTCGTCATCAATGATTTACGCAGCGTTAATGGCATGTACAGCCTCGCGCCGCTAAAACGCCAGGACTCATTGGTGCTCCAGGACAATCAGCGTATCCGCATCGGTCAAACCGATATACGCTTTCGCACCAGTTTTTTCCTGGTAAAAGAAACCATTCAGGACTTGCGCAAACCACACAGTGCCGCCAGCATCCTCGGCAGTGGCCTGGCCTTACCGCTGGTATGGGGCACACTATCCGTCTTTATTCTATGGATGACCTATCTCGAAAGCGTGACGGATGTTACCTTCACCCAATTACTGGGCAAGGCCTTGCCGATCTTTATCATGTTACCCCTGTGGGCATTTGCCTGGTCAATTGTCAGTAAGATCGTTACTCACAAATTTTATTTTATCTATCACGCGGTATGGGCCGGTATTCTCCTGTTACTCCTGTCGAGCATTGGTATTGCACTGGAATATATCGAGTTCGCCATGGGCATTGATGGGTTTAATGACAGCGCTGCCCTGGTGACCGATGTCATTATTACGGCGATTTTGTTTTACGGTCATCTGCGTTATAGCACCACCTATACCCGGCAAACCTCCGGCGTGGTAGCGACACTCACGGCGTTTATTCTGGTATTCACCATTGGCCTGCTGAATTACCTCAGTCAACCTGAATTTTCGAACCAGCCGCAATTCTCTGCCGTACTCAAACCACCGGCATATGTCTTGCGTGACAGCAGCAGCATCGATGGATTTTTCTCCCGTGCTGAATCGCTGAAATATTTCAGTTATGATAATGATACCAGTGGCAATCAATAACGGGATAACACTCGTTCAACCACCACTGGCGTTATACCTTCATTTTCCCTGGTGTGTCCGCAAATGCCCGTATTGCGATTTTAATTCGCATGAATTAAAAACCGAGGTGCCGGAACGCGACTACATCAATGCCTTGCTTGCCGAACTGGATAACCAACTGCCTGCCATTTGGGGACGCTCGATCCTCAGCATCTTCATGGGTGGCGGCACGCCCAGTTTGTTTTCTGCGGCCGCCTTGGATGAACTGTTTAGCCAATTGCGCGCACGGCTGAAATTATCACCCACCATCGAAATCACCCTGGAGGCCAATCCCGGCACGTTTGAGCAGGAAAAGTTTCGTGACTTTCGTGCGATTGGCATCAATCGTTTATCCATCGGCGTACAAAGTTTTAATCCAACCCATTTATCTGTTTTAGGTCGCATCCACGATCAGCATCAGGCCACACACGCCGCCGAGATGGCGCATGCCGCCGGGTTTGATAATTTCAATTTAGATTTAATGTATGGCTTACCGGGACAAACCGTTACCGAGGCACAGGCGGACATTGCGCAGGCAATAACCTTGCAGCCCAGTCATATCTCATATTATCAACTGACTGTCGAACCCAATACCGCATTTGCCTCTCACCCACCGCAATTGCCCGTCGACGACACGATCAGTGATATCGAATCAAGCACACGCGCTACACTGGCGGCGGCAGGTTATCAGCACTATGAAACCTCCGCCTTCGCCCGCACGTCACGGCAATGTGTCCACAATATCAATTATTGGCAATTCGGTGACTACTTAGGCCTGGGCGCTGGTGCGCACAGTAAACTCACCCACGTTGCCCAACAACAGATCATCCGCCATTGGAATTGCAAACACCCGCGTGATTACCTGGCACAGGCCGGGGCAACACAATGCATTGCCGGTACACAAACACTCAAGTCAACTGATCTGGTTTTAGAATTCATGATGAACGCCTTACGCCTGCACGACGGCTTTGCCCCGCACACCTTCAGCGAACGTACCGGCTTAGCACTGACCAGCATTCACCCCGTGTTACAGATCGCCGTCACACGCGGTTTACTGGAATGGACAAGCCAATACATCAAACCCAGCGAGCAAGGCCGTCGTTTTCTCAACGACCTGCTCGCCCTGTTTGTTGCAGATTTGTCATCCGGTCGATAGTCGATAGCTCACTGCAACAAACTGAATCTGTGACAGGCTTCACCGTATTAAAATAATGGGGAAAAATAAATACCCTACTCATGAATTATGCAGCGCACAATTCGGGAGTTATTATAGTTTTTTATAGACACTGGATAAAAACAGTGCTAAATATAAACCACTATAATCGTAATTTCACTCTTATCCAGGAGGATAAAAATATATGAAGAAATACCTCATTATCTCCATGTTCGCCGCCGCAGCCACAGTGACACAAGTTCATGCCGCCGATGCTAATAACGTTGGTTGCGGTTGGGGCTCAATGGTGTTTGATGGCAAATCTGACAAACCATCACAAGTTCTTGCCGCCACCACAAACCATACCCTGGGTAACCAAACTTTTGGTATCACTTCAGGCACGGCAGGTTGTGCGGCGAATTCAACGGTTAAAAAGTATGCTGCTGTCTCCACTTTCATGACCGCAAACGTTGACAAAATTGCTCATGATATGTCGGTTGGTCAGGGTGAGTCACTGGATACCATGGCTGGCCTGATGGACATGAGTGAAGAACACAAAGTCGTGTTTTTCCGTCTGGTGAAAGATAATTTTGCCGCCATTTTCCCCACTACCGCAACAACCAGTGAGCAAGCACTGAAATCCATGTCAGAACTGATGACAAAAGACACAGTCCTGTCCCAATACACTGTTTAAATCAGCACAGTAACACTCGCCCGGCAGGTGACCCCTGCCGGGTTTTTTATGCCTGTAATTTGGTAAACTGCACTGATGATTCGCTTGTGGCTTTATTCAATCCTGACGTTTGCCGGTATCGTTGCAGCACACGCTGATCCTATTGCCATCCAGGCCTTACATGAGCGAGCCCGCGAACTTCGCCTGCACCAATCCAATGAATGGCACAACCTGCTTCATTATCGCAAAGATGTATTCGGCAGTGGCTATACCAGTTTTGCCGACGGCGCTGATTTTTTTCTTGCTGCAACAGGAAAAACCGATCCGCTCGCAGAGTTAGAGGCCACCCTTGCTGCTATTGCCACACCGCAACAAACCGGCAAGGATGATGAACAGGCACAGTGTCGATTTGTCGCGCGTACGCGCTGGTTAAAGCAGCAACTGAATCTTGCCGACACGGATCTTCCACGCGTTAATTGCGCTGCATTTAATGAATGGTACAGTACCGTTAATCCGGCCGGTGTCACGCTGGTTTTTCCTTCTGCCTATATTAACAATCCGTCTTCGATGTTCGGGCACACCTTATTGCGGATTGATCCACCCGTGACTGGCAAGACAAAAACACCGTTGACCAGTTATTCGATAAGTTACGCTGCCGAGACCACTGAATTCAACGGTTTGGTTTTTGCCATTCGGGGCTTGGCAGGTGGTTACGCCGGTTATTTCAGTATTGCCCCCTACTATGGCCAGGTAAATGAATACAGTGATCTGGAGAATCGTGACATCTGGGAGTATGAGCTGGATTTTACTCCCCTTGAAGTACAAAGACTGATGGAACATACCTGGGAGATCCATAGAACCGCGTTTGATTATTTCTTTTTAGATGAAAACTGCTCGTTCCAGTTGTTAACCCTGCTTGACGTGGCACGCCCCGGCATGTTTTTGGCCGCCGCATTCCCCCTCGAAGTGATACCAACGGATACCGTCCGTGCGGTTCTACAACAAAATAATATTTTACGTCGCGTCAGTTATCGACCCGCCAGCCGAACTAATCTGACACACTGGATTGATCAGCTTGCTGCGCAACAGCAAAATTGGCTATTGGCTTATACAACCGCGCAAACCAATCTGCAGGATGCACGTTTTACCAAGCTGGCAATGCGTGAACAAGCGAATTTACTGGATGTGGCTTATGAATATGTGCAGTACCAGTATCGACGGCATAATCTGTCGCGCACGGATAGCGCCAGCAAGTCACTGGAACTACTCACACAACGCAGCAAGCTACCGGATACCCAGCCTTTAATTGATGCACCGCCACCGTTGCTTCGTCCGGATCAGGGACATTTATCGTCACGTGTTCAGCTGGGTATCGGTACCTTGTCAGACACCGCCTTTGCGCAATTTACATGGCGGCCTGCCTACCATGATTTACTCGACGATGATTCCGGCCATGTCGCTGGCTCGCAAATAAATTTTCTTGATTTGACCTTGCGGGTGGATGAACAAGCACAGCAGGTTAAGCTTGAAAAATTTGCCTTGCTGGATATATTTTCGATAACACCAACCACACCGTTCTTTTCTTCCTTATCATGGCACTTCGATACAGGATTTGAACGCTTGCCGATTGACGTGGCGACCGCACATAGAAAACTTGCTTATACTACCAATATCGGCGCAGGCTTTACCCAGGCGCTTTCTGCTGATTTACGTGTTTATGGCCTGATTGATGGTTCGGTAATTGTGCATGATCAGTACGAAGATAATCTGACTGCAGGCGTGGGCTTGCGTGTAGGCGGACTGGCCCAATTAATCCCCAAGTGGAAATTGCAGTTTGAGGCGCGTGTGCTGGATCTGAGCTACCATGAAAACCGGGT
Organism: Gammaproteobacteria bacterium; assembly: GCA_031405795.1. Classification (GTDB taxonomy): domain Bacteria; phylum Pseudomonadota; class Gammaproteobacteria; order UBA6429; family Thiohalophilaceae; genus JACQBC01. The sequence continues at coordinate 3,889 of JANNJI010000877.1, read as the reverse complement.
TTTGCAATCACTGCTGCTGGGCACGAGTATCAGTTTTGATCAGCAAAATGCCTTACGCTTTTACTGGGAGCGAAGCGGGACAAAGGAACAATTACAAACAACGCTCTTATTGAGCTGGCATCACTATTATCAATGAAAAATTATTTTGTACGTTACAGCCTGTACTTTTTCCTGCTAGCCCTGGCGGGCTGCTCCTCGTTGATTTTTTATCCGGATACCCGGCACTATCTTACGCCGCAAAAACTTAATCTGGATAGTGAGGACGTTTATTTCACCTCGGATAATGTTCAATTACATGGTTGGTGGTTACCTGCCACCGCCCCGGCGAAAGGGACGATACTGTTTTTACACGGTAACGCAGAAAACATCAGCACGCATATCGGTAGCGTATATTGGCTGCCGCAACATGGCTATAACGTATTCCTGTTTGACTACCAAGGCTATGGCAAGTCACAAGGCAAACCTGATCTCGATGCGGTGCATCGTGATTACGCGGCGGCGCTTGACTACGTATTTACCCGCCCATCGGTAGAAACTACCCGTGTTTTTGTATTGGGCCAGAGCCTGGGCGGGGCGATTGCCCTGGTTGGTACCGCCGAATCCAAGTATAAAGATCAGCTGCGTGCAGTTATAGTCGAAGGAACCTTTGGCAGTTACCGGGAGTTGGCGCGTGAGAAACTCAACGACTCCTGGCTTACCTGGTTGCTGCAATGGCCGCTTTCCTACACCATCAGGGATGATTATCGGCCGCTGGAAAAAATCAGTCGCATCAGTCCAACGCCGGTACTGATCATTCATAGTGAAGATGATGAAGTTATTCCCTATCATCATGGCATGGATTTGTATCAACAGGCCGCTGAGCCGAAAGAATTCTGGTCAATCAACGGTGTCTCGCATATACATGCGTTTACACGGCCTGAGTATCAGGCAAAATTACTTGTTTATCTCCAGAGACAGAGATCCGTAATGAAGTAAATAAGCGAGGGTTTTGCTATAACAACATTAAATACTATGATTAAGTTTAGCCTTATTTCGAAGGAGCCGTACCGATGACTGCATCTGAAGCAAAGAGCTGCGCGCTTTCTCCCGCTACAGTTTCGGCTACAGCAGAGAAAAAAGATTTGACGGTATTTTACGACGGCGCCTGCCCTTATTGCCGTACCGAAATAAAGTGGTATCGAATACTGGATAAGAAAAATACGATACGCTGGATCGACATCACCTGTGATAAAGCCATGCTGGAAAATCACAATATAGACTACAGCAAGGCGATGTCTGAGTTACATGTGATGAGTTCCGATGGACAATACCATATTGGTGTTGCAGGGTTTTTTGTCCTCTGGTCACGCTTACCATTTTATCGCCCAGTCTCCTCCGTCTTGCGACGGTTCCCCTTTGTTGTGCGCTTATTAAATAAGGGCTACAAAATATTTGCAGTATGGCGCATGCAACGCAAGTCAAAACGGTTAATATAAATAATGAAAATAGTACATCACAACGTTAAATGGGATGACCTCATAAAGTATAAATCCTGGGAAATTGTTAAAGAATTACTGCTCCCTTTACCCTGGCTGGTTATTTCTCTCGCTGCTTATTATCACGGCTACTACCTGATAGCCCTGTTTTGCACTTTTTACTTTTTCCTGACCTCGTTAAGATTGAGTCATAATGCTTTTCATTATGCGTTGGGACTGCCCAAACACATTACCGACATCATTATGTTGCTTCAAAGTGGGCTGATGCTGGGCTCACTACACGCGATTCAGTACACACACATAAGGCACCATGCCCATTACTTATCGAATGAAGACATCGAGGGCAGGGTCGCTAAGCATGGTTTTTGGGAGGTGATCGTAAAAAGCCCGCTTTTCCCACTACTGATACATCATTGCGCCTGGACACACGCACAGCGTAAAAGTCTGCCGTGGATTTATGCGGAATTGGGATTAAACGCGGCGGTTATTTTTGGCGTGTTTTTTGTTTTTGATATTTTTGCTTTAAAATGGCATGTTACTTTGATGATCATCGGACATTGTTTATCGGCATTTTTTGCAGTTTGGAGCGTGCATCGAGGCTGCAATTCACCCGATTTTCCGGCGCGGACGCTGCGTGGAAAAATTAAGAACCTATTGTTCTACAATATGTTTTTTCATTTTGAACATCATCTATTTCCTCAAGTACCTACCTGCCATTTACCCATATTGGCACAACGTATCGATAAAGCCGGGATAAAAAATTATGAATTGGTCTTCTAAAAACCACCGAAGCCAGTGGCTGGTGTATGGCAGCCTGACTATTATAATTTGCTTAGGACTTATACTTGATCACTTAGACGCGTTGGATCAACGTATTTTATTTGTCTCCTTTCACTTGTCCGGGATCATTGGGTTATGCCTGGCAACGTATTTTGTCTTTAAGCAAATAAATATTGTCTGGCTCCGTGCTCTATTTGCTATTGTCGTATTCTTGCTCTGGCGTATCAGTTATTTTCCAATCATGGTTTTGGCGGGTTACTTTGGAGCCCTGGGTGAATCAGGCGCGCATTTTCTTGGCCTGTATCAGGTCTACCCGACCTTTCTGCTGAGCATTGCCGCTATGAATTTTATTATGGTAGCACTTGCCGGATTGGCCATGCTTGCCCTATTTTACAAGTATGTTCAGCGACATAAACCAACGCTCATTTACCGGGGCATATTTACCTCGGTAACTCTGCCGTTGGTGATCATTGCGCTGGCCGTTTCTTTTTCTCACCCGACCGACTGGCATACGTTACCCGATACAGCGCTTATCGATAAAAAACCGCTACCTTCACCCGCCTTGCCTGAAATGAATCCTTACTGGACAGCGTTAGAAAAAGACGGTATTTCCTGGCAACAACAGATATTGTTTTCTGCTGCGGCCATTACTTACGATAATATTCCAGAAAACACGCAATGGTCACAGGTGGTAAGGGGTACACTGGAAAAAGATTTTGTTACAACCCCAGTGATAACCACCGCGTTTTGTACAAGAATACACTACCGCGCTTTTATGACGGCCCACCCTTACCTTAAGGATAAAAATAAATTTCAGAGCCTGAAAGAGATGCGTTGATCACCCATCAGGTGAATGTAAACACGTTTACGTATATCATAGTGGCCATCAACCACTAATCTTCAGAGGTAACCATGATTTCCGGGCGTGAAGCGTTGCGCAAGCTCCAAGAAGGTAATTCCCGTTTTGTCGCCAAGACGATGAGCCTGGACAGTCTGCTCAGTTATAGTCGCCGCGCCGAGCTGGCCGCAGGTCAAGCGCCCATCGCCATTATTCTTGGTTGTTCGGATTCACGCGTACCGGCGGAGATAGTGTTCGATCAAGGTCTGGGCGATCTATTTGTTATTCGGGTGGCGGGTAATATTGTGGCACCATCGCAATTGGCCAGTGTCGAATTTGCCGCTGAACGTTATGGGGCGCGGCTGGTAGTAGTTTTGGGCCATACCCAGTGCGGTGCGATTCTGGCGACTCTGGAAGAACTGCAAAGCGACAAGAAACACCACTCCCCTAACATGAGTTCCATTGTGGATAGAGTGCGTCCCTCCGTCGAAAGTTTGCTATTAAATGAGACCCTCACACAGAACCTGGACGCCTTGGTACATCAGGCGGTACGTGCCAATGTACGCGTATCGGCAAACCAGATGCGCCATGGTTCCAAAATTCTAGAGGAGCTTATTGAGAAAAATGATCTGCTCGTTGTGGGGGCAGAGTATTCATTGGAAACCGGCGTGGTGGATTTTTTCGATGGCATGCCCGATTAACCCTGATCACCAGTTGGTAACCTCATTATTCAGGTGTGAAAATTTTCCGAACTGATGCTTATAGACTTGTGATGTTATCCATTTGTTTTTGCGAT
>JANNJI010000876.1:0-2421 GCA_031405795.1 Gammaproteobacteria bacterium | reverse complement strand
CCCAGCGCTTGCCGAAGCGCCGCTGAAGGGATGGCGCGATCACTGATCCCAACATGAGTCCGACCGGGTACGCTGTCGCAAGTGTAACGATATGACTGTGCTTGAGCTCCCAGAAATACGTGTACATGTAGAGATCAAGCGCTGTGTTCACGCCGATCATCACGTAAATAACGAGTACTCCGCCGAACAGCCACGCAAATGACCCGCAGCGCAGCGCGGTGATCATGTCTTGCAATACCCTCCCCAGAAAGGCAAATGCTCCGACTGGCGCATCGGGCGCCGTTTTCGGCAAAAAGGGAATAACACTACGCGTTCCCCATGACGACCAGAAAATAGTGCCTGCCATCAACAGTGAAAGTGTTGCGGCAAAGGGCGCGTAGGCAGCCGCATTGAGTTGCCCATTGGCAAACTCGGCTGTCGGGGAAAAGAAGAACTGAAAGCCAATGATGGTTGCCGCGAACCCGCCTAGAACGCCGAAAAAAACACGGTACCCTACCAGGGCGGATCGCTCAGTGAAGTCGCTGGTCATCTCTGCACCCAGCGCCTGGTGTGGCACAAAGTAAAGCGAAATTGAGATGCGTGCGAGGTTGGTAAAGACCACGAGCCAAATGAAAAGCGGCCACTCGCCTTGAATCGCATCGATGCCTCGGTACGGCGGGATGTGGCGGATTACCCTGCCTTGCATCGGCATTTGAGCGAAGAGATTACGCAGATTGACGATGATTATAAACAAAGTACCGAGGTGCCGCCTGAACCGCCTGCCTGGGCCAAAGCCGTGGCGGCCGTGGCCAATATACCCGGCAAGGATCCCATGGTGGGGAGCATTCTGGAAGATATTCACATGTCGATGGTCAAGGCCAATACCCTGGCGATTGAGGAATACCGCAAGGCCAGCCATAAACGCCATCAACATCTCAATAATATGATGCCGCACTGGCGTGCGGTGCGAAAGGTATTGGAACAGGTCGACAAACTGATCAACAGCCTGTTGTCACGTGCGGTGACGATTGATCGTTACATGGATGAATACGAAAACATTGTCAGCAAGACAGATCGTGCCTCGCGTATGTTGTCCTCCTCGTCGCTCACGCAATTTTTTATTTCGTCCTTTGTCCTGGCGATTGCCGCCGGTGGCGCACTCATCAATTTTGAATTGATTGCCTTGCCGATGTCGGAAATGGTGCAGCAAAAAACCGAGATCATGGGTATCGAAACGTACCGGATTGCCGCACTGGTGATTATCCTGTTGGAAATTGCGGTCGGCATCTTCTTGATGGAGTTGTTTCGGGTGACGCGACTGTTTCCGGTGATTGGTGCCCTCAATGACAAATTGCGAATTCGTATGACCTGGGTGGCATTTGGTTTCCTCGTTATTCTGGCGAGTATCGAGGCAGGCCTGGCCTGGATGCGGGATTGGCTGATTGTGGATACCAAGTCCATTGAGGCGGGAATGGAAGCGTATATTAACAAACAGGCTTGGATCATTACCGCAGCACAAATGGCGCTGGGATTTATCTTGCCGTTTATTTTAATGTTGGTGGCCATTCCGCTGGAAAGTTTTATTCATTCATTGCGTACCGTGCTGGGGGTCTGTGGCGTGGGGCTGTTTCACGGCCTTGCCTGGTTTTTGCGATTGATCGGCAATATCAGTCGCTTTATGAGTAAGACCATCATCCATTTTTATGATTTTGTCATTTTCGCGCCATTGTGGATTGAACGCATGGTTCGTCAGCGCACTGAAAATCCGGGTGTGGATAGCTCCTCTACTTTTTAATAAGGAATGATTATGTTACGTCATGTTGGTTTTTTTGTTGCGTTATTGTTGGTGGCCTTCTCGCTGAACGGTTGTTCAAAGCATAACGCTGCACGCGATCAGGGTATTTATATGCTACTGGATACCTCCGGGACCTATGCAAAAGAATTGGAAACGGCGCAGGGGATCATCAACCACATCCTGGCAAAGATGCAGCCCGGTGATACCTTTGCGGTGCAACGCATTGATACCGGTAGCTTCAGTGAAAAGGACATCATTTACAGCAAGACATTTGACATGCGACCCAGCAAGTCAAACGAGCAACGGCGTATGTTCAAGCACAAGCTGGAAGAGTTTATTCGTACCGTGCAGCCCAGTCCTTATACCGATATTACCGGCGGCATTTTACAAGGCATTGAGTTTTTGAATGAGGCCAAGCCCGGCAAGAAAACAATATTAATTTTTTCAGACATGAAAGAAGAATTACAAAAGGGCTACAACCGGGCCATTGAACTGAAACTAAAGGGCTTTACCGTGATCGCCATCAACATGGTAAAGCTGCGCTCGGATAATCTCAATCCGCAGGAGTATCTCAACCGGATCAAGGAGTGGGATGGCAAGGTGGTTGCCGCCGGAGGCAGCTGGAAAACCATCAATGATCTGGAACG
>JANNJI010000875.1:0-2115 GCA_031405795.1 Gammaproteobacteria bacterium | reverse complement strand
TAAGGTCAAGACTGCGTTAAGGAATTGGGTGGTTGACCTAGAAGAACTGGTATCGATCGAGCAACGGTTGAACGACGCAGCAGCAACAGTATCCCAGACGGACTACACCCAGGCGCGGATGTTGACCATCGTGCTCGCGCTTACGGCCTTAATATTGGGCGTGTTCATCGCCTGGTATATCACGCGCGGCGTAACGCGTCCGTTAGTAGAAGCAGTAAAGGTGGCAGAAGCTGTCGCTAGCGGCGATCTTGGTAGCCATATTGAAGTGAACAGTCGCGACGAAACTGGCCAGTTGTTGCAGGCCCTCAAGACCATGAACGAAAAACTATCGAGTATTGTTGGTGACGTGCGCACCACCTCAGACTCGGTTGGTTCAGCCGCCAAGCAGATTTCAGCCGGTAACAATGATCTGTCACAACGCACGCAGGAACAAGCTTCTGCACTTGAAGAAACCGCCTCCAGTATGGAAGAGATGACCTCGACTACCAAACAAAGTGCCGACAACGCCCACCAGGCAAATCAACTGGCCGCTGGTGCGCGCGACCAGGCGGAAAAGGGTGGGGCGGTGCTCACCAAGGCGATATCGGCCATGAATGAGATCAATACTTCATCCAAGAAAATCGCTGACATCATCGGCGTGATCGACGAGATCGCCTTTCAGACTAATCTGTTGGCGTTGAACGCGGCGGTGGAAGCGGCACGCGCGGGCGAACAAGGCCGTGGTTTTGCAGTAGTGGCCAGCGAAGTACGCAATCTGGCGCAACGTAGCGCCGGTGCAGCGAAAGAGATCAAGGGTTTGATCAATGATTCTGTTGAGAAGGTTAGAACCGGTTCCGCTTTAGTGGACGAATCCGGCAAGACGCTCACTGAGATTGTGGCATCAGTGAGGAAGGTTACTGACATCGTGGTCGAGATCGTCGCCGCAAGTCAGGAACAATCCTCAGGCATCGAACAGGTTAACAAAGCGGTCATGCAAATGGACGAGATGACCCAGCAGAATGCGGCGCTGGTTGAGGAGGCCGCAGCTGCCAGCAAGTCAATGGAAGAGCAGGCACAACGTCTGGTCGAGATGATGGGATTTTTTCAGATATCGAACAAGTGAACAAGGCCGTGATGCAGATGGACGAAATGACGCAGCAAAACGCCGCCTTGGTTGAAGAAAGTTCGGCGGCGTCCCGCTCCATGGAGGAACAGGGGAAAAAACTGGTTGAACTCATGGGATTTTTCCGTTTGGGTGATGAAAGCGATCAAACACGAGCAACACAGATCGCCGGTAAACCACGCACACAGGAATCCCGTCTGGCACAACTGCGTCGCGAGAAGGGTCTGCCTACGCCGGCGGAAATGCGTAAAGCCGCAGGCTGATATAGCCGTCGGTGACATCGTCAACCGGAGCGGCAAACGGCCTGAATTTTACTGTGGTAAGCAAGAGGATCTATGTCGGTACAACAACGTGAATTTGAATTGACGGATCGTGATTTCACCTATTTTCGTGATTTGGTCGGACAGCATACCGGCATCACCTTGGGGGATCACAAACGCCAGTTGGTGTATGGGCGGTTGTCGCGACGGTTACGTGAATTGCGTTTGGGCAGTTTCGGTGAGTATTGCCATTACGTCGAGGCGCATGCCGACACGGAATTAACCGAGTTGATCAATGCGATCACCACCAATCTCACTTCGTTTTTTCGCGAGCAGCATCACTTTGAACACCTGGCGACGGCGGCCTTGCCCGATATTCTGGCGCGTAACGCGACCTCGCGGCGTTTGCGGATTTGGTCGGCGGGTTGTTCGACCGGCGAGGAACCTTATTCCATTGCGATGACGTTGGCCGACGCGTTTCCCACGCATGCCAGTTGGGACACGCGTATTCTTGCCACCGACATCGACTCACAAGTGATTGCCTGCGCACAGGGCGGCGTGTATCCAGAGGATCGGATAAAAGATCTGTCCCCGGAACGCGTGCGGCGCTGGTTTTTGCGCGGCAAAGACGCCAATGCCAATAAGGTACGGGTCTTCCCACGCTTGCAGGAACTCATCGCGTTCCGGCAGTTGAATTTAATGGGCGACTGGCCGATGCGCGGGCCGTTCGACGTGATTTTCTGCCGCAATGTG
>JANNJI010000874.1:0-8074 GCA_031405795.1 Gammaproteobacteria bacterium | reverse complement strand
ATTGGGGTATGGGATGTTTGGCGGCAGCCAATTAATCGTAAAGTTACTGAGTAGACCGGATCGTAGGTGAGATGTCGGGATGGTGTAGCTTTATTTAAAGTTTCCGATGAAAAGGCCGAAAACACAGGTACTCCATACTACAAAATAGGGTTGCCGGTGTTTTTACTATGTTGAATCGCATCAATTTGCAGCAGCGCCTAAAATTCCTACTACTTTTCAGTTGCACCATGCTTATGGTCATCAGTGCACTTGGGCTATATGGTATGCATGCCACGCATGAGGCGATTCGCGTCCCTATTGGGGCGCAAAAAGCCTCAATGGCAAATGTAGCCACACAGTCGGATGTGGATCGTGCCTTCAAGGAAGCGCGGGCGACATATGATGCGCGTTTCTATTGGAGTGCTGGCGTGATGGCAGTGGCCATCGTTTTGCTGTGGCTGATTGGTCATCTTACGACGCGTAGTATTTCGCAGGTGGCCGAATTCGTGCGCGAGGCCCTCAAACGCATGGCGGGCGGCGACTTTACGGTACGTATTAGTTACCGTGGCGGTATATTGAAACGAATCATCTCTGACATCAACAGCACAACGGCACGTTTGCAATCGGTATTTTCTGAGGTCAACCATGCCAGCACGCAATTGGCATCATCTGCAACACAACTTTCCAGTATCACCGAGACAACCGAACGAGATATCCAGCAGCAACAAAGTGAGACAGATCAAATGGCTTCTGCAATGCATGAAATGTCTTCAGCATCGCAAGCCATTGCCAGCAATGCAGCGCACGCTGCCGAAGCGGCCAATGACGCGGACAAGCAGGCCATTGATGGTACACAGGTCGTGACGCAAGCCATTCGCGTCATTCAAGGGATGGCGGATGAAATGGAACATTCCACTGTCGCAATTCACAAGTTGCAGCAGGAGAGCGCGAATATCGGTGCAGTGTTAAAAACGATTAAAGGAATAGCCGACCAAACCAATCTGCTGGCGCTGAACGCGGCAATTGAGGCGGCCAGGGCGGGAGAACAGGGACGTGGATTTGCGGTCGTGGCAGATGAGGTGCGCACGCTCGCCGGGCGAACTCAGCAAGCAACGGTAGAGATCCAGGGCATGATCGAATCTTTGCAGGCCGGTTCAAGAGCGGTTGTTTCGACGATTGAGAAAAGCAGTGAACGGGTGCTGGCGGGAGTGGCTCAGGCCGCGCATGCGAGTGAAGCCCTGAACGCTATTACCCGCGTCGTCAGCAATATTACCGATATGAACACACAAATTGCGAGCGCAGCGGAGGAGCAAAGTGCGGTGGTTGAAGAAATGAATGGTAATATTGCCTCTATTAGCGAAATCAGCACCAAAAATGCCGATGGTGCACGCCACACTGCCCAAGCCAGCAACGAACTGGCCGCTTTGGCGGCACAACTTCACACTACGTTAAATCAGTTTAAAGTTTAGTTTTTACCGTCGCTGCAGATAAAACCCCTCGCTGCAAGCTCATCAACAGCCACGGCATGATAAATTCTCATGTGTGTGGGGAGTATTATTGGTTTTACTAAAAAATTAGAATCTACAAATAGATGGACGCAGCACGTTGGCTGCCTCGTTTTAAGGGGCGGTATTAATTTATCGGGTACCAAGTTAATATAACGAGCATTGCTGAATAATTAAAGTTATGCTCAACGAGACATACAAAAGACATCTGTGCATAGGCGAATATTTTTCGACAATCACTGTGCACAAAAACTAAAGAGACTGCTTAACAATGTCGACAGATATTCGATATATGACCCTTTGCGTATTACTCCTGGGTCTCCGATATACAGCCGTGGCGGAAGATGCTGATAATAAAACCTGGACGGATGTTGCTGAGCTCTCGTATGTGTCAACCTCAGGAAATGCCAGTGTAGCAACGTTGTCGACAAAAAATCTCTACACGTTGAGATTTGCTGAACACATGACCTTTCTGTGGAAGCTTGAGGCCTTGAAGGGTAAGTCCGACGGCGCATTGACGGCCGAGCGGTATTTTACCGATCTACGTCTGGAGCATGCTTACTCTCAACGCGCTTACACCTATGTAAATACCGGATGGATGAGCGACACGTTCGCCGGAGTGGATAAACACGTCAATATCGGACTCGGCGGCGGTTACAAATTCCTGGATGGACCACAATCGTATTTTAAAACGGAAGCGGGAATCAGTAAGGTCAACGAGGTATACACTGACAATACTGATCGCAGCTTTGCGGAGGGCCGTGTGTTCGGTGAATATGTTCGTGCTTTTACCAAAAAGAATAAGTTTTCCCAATCTCTCGAATATCTGCACGATTTCGATACTTCCACCAACTATCGTTACAACAGTGAGACCGCGCTCACTGCGGTCATGGCCGACAACTTCTCGCTAAAAGTCAGCTATCTTATCAAGTTCGACAATGAACCGACGCCTTCGACGTTGCACAATAAAGATACCGTTTTTTCAACGGCGATAGTGGCCAATTTCTGAGGCAAGCCTATCGATTGCTGCAGCGAATAGGCTTGCATCGGTATGCAAGCAGTTCCGCGATCTTCTTGCCGACGGAGGGCGAGCGTCACGCCGGATTGAATCTGTATTGCCCAATACGGCGTTGTGTGGCAACAGCACTGAAAATAATTGAACGAGGGCGCCAGATGTTCGTAAAAAAGATCTCAGCGTGTTCGGGATAAAGGTGCGTGGTGAACACCAATCCAATTACCGCGGACTCTTCAACTCGCAGGCATTTTTCTTCGCATTCTTCCTTGGCGAATACCTTCACCTACTCGGTGGGGCTTCAACAAAATATTTGCGGAAAGTGAATGGTGTCACAAGTGATGATCCTTCGCCAAATGATAAACTATCAACACTGCCGGAGTTTGCGGGCAGGACCAATCCTAAAGTTAATTTTTGGAGAAATACATGTCCGGTGCCTACGCCAGTCATACTTGTTTTCATCGCCGCTGGTTATGGCTACGCGGCATGGCCGCCATGATCATTGCTGTGGTGATACCTGACCTTGCCCAGGCCGCCGAGCAGGTGGGCACATCCCCCGCTGTGGGCGGTGTTCCAGTGGAGTTCATCCTATTTGCGCTGACACTGCTGGGTGTCGCACTGTTCCACCGTCATACCCTCAAGGTCGGCCTCATTGGTTTGGCGACGATCACGTTGTACAAGCTGATCTTCACCGGTTTCAAGGCAGGGCCTGGGTTGGCTGGCCTGGCTGCCCATTTCAGCCACGAGTGGGTAATACTCACCAACTTGCTGTGTCTGCTGCTGGGCTTTGCCTTGTTGTCGCGGCACTTTGAAAAAAGCCACGTCCCCGTGGTGCTACCCAAATACCTGCCGGACGACTGGAAGGGCGGTTTTGTGCTGCTGGTGATGGTGTTTGTCCTATCGAGCTTTCTTGACAACATCGCCGCCGCGCTCATCGGCGGCGCCATGGCGCATCAGCTGTTCAAGGCCAAAGTACACATCGGTTATCTGGCGGGTATCGTCGCGGCATCCAATGCGGGCGGTTCTGGCAGCGTTCTTGGCGATACCACCACGACCATGATGTGGATCAGCGGCGTCAGCCCGCTGGACGTGTTGCATGCCTATGTCGCGGCGGGCGTCGCCCTCTGCATCACCGGTTACTTTGCTGCCAAGCAGCAGCATGCCTACTCGCCCATTATTAAACACACCCATGCCCACACCCACATAGATTGGATGCGCCTGGGTATTGTGGCTTTGATCTTGATCTCAGCGATGATGACCAATATCGTCATCAATGTCCGATTTACCCAACTCGCCGATATGTTTCCTTTCATCGGCGTGGCGGTATGGCTGGCGATACTGGTATCGATACCCTTACGCCGTCCCGATTGGGAACTGTTGCCCACAGCCTTCAAAGGCGCGATCTTCCTGCTTTCACTGGTATCCTGCGCCTCAATGATGCCAGTGGAAAAACTGCCCTTGGCCTCATGGCAAACCGCCTTCGGTCTTGGTTTCATTTCGGCAGTATTCGATAACATTCCGCTGACGGCACTGGCGCTGAAAATGGGCGGTTACGACTGGGGGTTTCTCGCCTATGCGGTGGGCTTCGGCGGCTCGATGATCTGGTTCGGCTCTTCCGCCGGGGTGGCCTTGGCGAGTCTGTTTCCTGAGGCCAAATCTGTCGGTAACTGGTTGCGTCATGGTTGGCACGTGGTGCTGGCCTATGTGGTGGGTTTTTTCGTGCTGTTTTTTCTGCTTGGCTGGCAGCCGCATGGACAGCACAAGGCGCAGGTCGAAGCGATAAATACCGCAGCTGTTAGTGTTGCTGTGCATTGATATCGGTGCCGCAGAAATATAGCCAGAAATGAGTTTACAGTGCGACAGGGTTTTCCGGTGGCGACGTGCGTTGCTGAACAAATTACCTGATTCGGTGTATTCTGCCTCGCTGGTATTGAATAACGCCCCATACTACGGGAAAAATCCTAAGGCTGTCGCACTCAATTGTTTACCTTCGACCCGAGGATCTGTTTTCTATGAAAATTAACATGCTCAGTCTTAAGAGCTCACATTTGATTCACACCGTGACCTTGGCGCTGTTGCTTTTTTATAATTTCGCCTTATTTCGTAATTTCTTCAACGTTTACACGCCTTCCCTGATCAATATCGGGTATGGTTTTTCTCTCGCGCTGATTATTTTTTCGTTGACAGAGATTTTATTCAACCTGTTCTGTTTTAGGTTTACCACCAAACCAGTGTTGATACTCATTTTGCTGGTTTCATCGGTTACCAGTTATTTCATGAATAACTATAATATTGTGATCGACGCCGCGATGATCCAAAATACGCTGCAGACCAACACGGCTGAAGCAAAAGACCTGTTAAGCCTGAAATTAGTGATATATCTGTTATTGCTCGGCGTGCTGCCTTCGTTATACGTTTACAAGATAAAGCTACAACCTGCCACGGTTAAACAAGAGCTTATATCCAGGTTTAAAATTATCCTGGTGGCGATGCTGATCATTGTTTCCCAGATGGTGCTGTTCGGAAAATTCTACAGCTCCTTTTTTCGTGAACATAAAGAATTACGTTATTACGCCAATCCGATTATTTACCTTTATTCCACTGCCAAATTCATTGACGGCAAATTTGCCACTGAAAAAAGCAAGATCACAGAGGTGGGACGTGATGCCAATATTCCAAAGAGTGACGTTGAACGTGAGCTGGTTATTCTGGTGGTGGGCGAAACTGCTCGTTCGGATCACTTCTCTTTGAATGGTTATCAGAAAAAAACCAACCCACTGTTGGAAAAAGAAAACGTATATAGCTTCAATAATTTCCGGGCGTGCGGCACCTCTACGGCGATTTCAGTACCATGTATGTTTTCACACCTCAAAATCGATGGCTTCAATGAAGCCAATGCGCATAACAGTGAAAACCTGCTTGACGTCTTGCAACATGCTGGCGTGAGTATATTGTGGCGCGACAATAACTCCGATTCCAAGCATGTCGCCTTACGCGTTCCCTATGAGGATTTTAAAAATCCCGAAAAAAACCCGCTGTGCGATCCGGAATGCCGGGACGTTGGTATGTTGCATGGTCTACAAGATTATATCGACTCAAAAAAAACCGGTGATATTCTCATTGTGCTGCACCAAATGGGCAATCACGGGCCGGCTTATTACAAGCGCTATCCTAAGAAATTTGAAAAATTTACCCCGGCGTGTCAAACCAACCAGTTGGAGGAATGCAGCCTGGAAGAAATCGGCAATGCCTATGACAATGCCATACTTTATACCGATTATTTTTTGTCAGAGGTGATCAGGTTATTAAAAAAATACGATAAAAAATTTGAAACCACCATGGTATACATCAGCGATCACGGTGAATCGCTCGGTGAAGGCGGCGTTTTTCTGCACGGCATGCCAAATTTTATGGCCCCGGAAAACCAGAAAATAGTCGGCGCGATGTTTTGGTTCGGTGATTCATATGATGATATTGATAAAGCTGCCTTGACCCGTAACAAAACCAAGTTATATGCGCACGATAATCTGTTTCACACCATGCTGGGAATTTTCGAAATTAACGCGGACGTGTACGACAAAACCATGGACATTTTGGATCATATTGATTAGTAAACACATTCTGTGTGGCTGCGTTTTATTACAGCGCGGTCTCACGCAAACAGAAGTCCTTGCTGGCCGGTATCTTTGACAGCGCCAAGGGTTCCTGATCCATTCTTACCCTTGTAACAGAATATAAGCGGTTATTTTTCAATGACAATAATCCCAGACATGTTTTCGTGCCCCTCACTGCAGAATATATCGCAGAGAAACGGGTAGTCGCCGGTTTTATCCGTGGGAATGGCAATGCGCAAGGTTTTTCCCGGAATAATAACGCCGTGTAGTCCAAGTCCCAGGATATTAGAACCGTGTATGCGATCCAGTTTCAGTATGGCGCGATCTATGCCCGAGGCAAACACCAGGCCGCCCAGACCCGCTAGTTTTGGAAAATCTCACCTGCGCATACCCTTATTCAAGTTGTATCCCCTGTTGAAGTGGTTGGATTTTTTGTTCTCACCCTGTATAACTACCGCAGTGGCGTTATTTTTCCTGCGATATTTTTTCTTGCGGCGGGAATAAAACCCAATTGATGTGAGTCTGTATCTTTACAACGGGAAGAAGGTTCCATTGCGCACGCCGGATAAATCGCCGCTTTTCGAGCAACTCGTATTGCCGCATGTGGATGCCGCCTACAATCTGGCGCGTTGGTTGGTCCGTAATGATCACGATGCGCAAGACCTGGTGCAGGAAGCGACGCTACGTGCGTATCGGTTTTTTCACGATTTTCAAGGCAGTGACGCACGCGCGTGGTTATTAACGATTGTGCGCAATTGTTGTTATTCCTGGTTGCGGCAGCGGCGGAACGCCGCCGTGACAACAGAATTTAATGAGGAGTTGCATAGCATGAATGAAGACCTGCCGTTTGCGAATCCGTCATCAATGGCGGGTAATCCGGAAACGCTGGTTATTCGGCAAAGAGAGACACAGCGAATCCGTGCGGCGATTGCAACCCTGACGCTGGAGTTTCGTGAAGTGGTGGTACTGCGTGATATCGAAGGGTTGTCCTATAAGGAAATCGCCGAGATTGCCGGCGTGCCCATTGGCACCGTGATGTCACGTCTGGCGCGCGGTCGCCAGCAATTACAACAGCAGCTGTGCCAATCCGGCAACGAGGATGGCTGAGATGAAGTGTGGACAGGTGCAGGGTTTATTGCATGCGTATGTCGATGAGGAATTGGATCTGGCGACGCAGGTTAGTCTGGATTCCCATGTACAGTCGTGTCCGGAATGTACCGCGAAGTTACAGGTATTACAGAGCTTACGTACAGTATTGCAGGATTCAACGCTGTTGTACCGTGCCCCTGCGGCATTACAAACACGCATACAACAACAGATTAGAAAACAATCCGTGCCGAGGTTTTTCACTTCGCCAATACGCTATGGCATTGCCGCTTCGTGGGTGCTGATTGCAGTGGTGTCCTGGCAAGCGGCATTGTTTGTTGCGGCCCCGTCTGTTGACGATCTTTATCAGCATGAAGTGATGACTAATCATGTGCGTTCACTGCTGGCTGATCATGCCACCGACATTCTTTCTTCTGATCAGCACACCGTCAAGCCGTGGTTTGTCGGGCGGCTGGATTTTTCTCCCGTTGTTGTGGACTTAACGGTACACGGGTTTCCCCTGCTGGGTGGGCGCCTGGATTATCTTGGTGGCAGGCCGGTGGCGGCGTTGGTGTATACGCGTCGGCAGCATGTGGTGAATGTGTTTATTCGTCCGCGTGATCCACATACGATAAATACTACACCACGCCGCGATCCGGTTTCACTGGCGGCGCAGCACGGTTATAACCTCGTGACGTGGCAGGACGTCGATGCCGACTATTGGGCGATTTCGGATCTCAATCGTAAAGAATTGGAAGAGATCGCAGGTTTGTTTACTACAATTAAATACTGAAACCCGTCTCAATACGCGGCTATTTCTTTGTTTCTACGGTATTTTATCAACGCCGCCAATCAAGCAATCAATTTTTGTAAGTAAT
>JANNJI010000873.1:0-1452 GCA_031405795.1 Gammaproteobacteria bacterium | reverse complement strand
TAATACCTTAACCTTTTCATCTCGCAATGATTCGGCGTCCAGACTCGGTGGCGGCTCCATGGCCACCAGTGTCATCATTTGCATGAGATGACTTTGGATCATGTCACGCAATGCGCCAACCCCGTCATAGAAACTGGCGCGTCCGGCGATGCCTTGCGATTCGGAGTGGGTGATCTGGATATGATCAATGTAATTGCGATTCCATAAGGGTTCCAACATGAGATTGGCAAAACGAAACACCAGGACATTTTGCACCATGCCTTTGCCCAGATAATGATCGATGCGAAAAATTTGTTTTTCATCAAATTCACGGTGTAGATTTTCATCTAGCAGGTTGGCGCTTTGGCTGTCGTAACCAAACGGCTTTTCAATGACGATCCGGCGCCAGGCGGTTTCATTTTTATTTAAACCGGCACCGGCAATGGCATGTGTCACCGGGGTGTATTGCGAGGGTGGGACGGCCATGTAAAACACCATATTGCTTGATAATGATTTCGCTTCGATCATGGTCTTGAGTTGCAGCAATGATGCCGCGCTGGTCATATCACCAGAGAAAAAATGCAGGCGTTGCAACAGGCGGCTGAGCACGTCGGGTTTAATCCCGCCACGCGCTTTTTCGCTCAGTAGTTCGCGAATTTGC
This sequence comes from Gammaproteobacteria bacterium, assembly GCA_031405795.1. GTDB lineage: Bacteria > Pseudomonadota > Gammaproteobacteria > UBA6429 > Thiohalophilaceae > JACQBC01. The sequence goes on along the minus strand of JANNJI010000873.1, from coordinate 812 downwards.
TCGCGCCAGTTGTCTTCATTGATGGATTGGCGGCTAAAACCGATGATCGCCATACCCGGCGGCAATCGATTGGCTTCTTCCAAGTGGTAGATGGCGGGCAAGAGTTTAGTCCGTGCCAAGTGCCCGGTTGCGCCAAATACAATAAAAGTGCAAGCCTCACTCATGACGACTTGTTCTTGATCGTATGACCACCAAAGGCCTTGCGCATCATGGATAACATGCGATTGGCATAACCTTCATTGTCCTGACTTGCAAAGCGCATGTACAACGCCATTGCCAGTACCGGTGCTGGCACACCTTGCGCGATACTCTCCTCAACAGTCCACCGGCCTTCCCCGGAGTCCGCCACGACAGGTGAGCTGGCATCGAGCGTTTGATCGTCTTGCAGGAAATCAGCGGTAAGGTCCAATAACCAACTGCGCACCACTGAGCTATGTCGCCAGAGTTCGGCAATTTGCGCCAAGTCGAGATTAAATTCGGCTTTACCGCGTAATAGCGCAAATCCTTCCGCGTAGGCCTGCATCATGCCGTACTCAATGCCATTATGGATCATTTTGGTGAAATGGCCTGCGCCCACAGGGCCCACGTGAGCCCAGCCACGTTGCGCATCAGGTGCCAGCACGCGCAAGGCAGGGGCAAGCGAGAGCCATCGACTTCCTTCGCTTCGTGTCGACTCCAGAGAACGCCTCGCTGATCGGAAAGGCCGGATTCGGCATCCCGACGACGGTCGGCTCCGAACCGTCGATCACCGATCCGTTTCTCAAGCAGGTCGTCGAGGCGAGGAGCAAGGCGACGTTCGTCCAGCTCTACCT
>JANNJI010000872.1:0-2277 GCA_031405795.1 Gammaproteobacteria bacterium | reverse complement strand
TCAAAATTAAATGACGATTACCCGATTCTAATGTTACCGTTGCGGCTAGAGACGCGTTTCAAAGCAGTCACCCGGCCGGGCACAACGATTCCACAACAACAACTGTGGATTCGGGTATTTCCGGATGATATCGCCATTGATACGTTTGAATCGATCCTGTCAGAGGATGAGCTGCGTAATGTCAAAGTCTATTGGCTGGCGATGTGGAAGGTGGCAGATAATGAAGCAGAACAACGCGGTGCCTGGCGTTCACTGCTGGCGAGCCACGGTTCCGGGCGGGCGTACTGGTTGACGCAAACCTATCTGCCGCTTAATCAGGCGACACAACCCACACACAAAGATCCCACAGAAGTGTTACTGGTTATCGGCACCGAGACTCCGATTACCGGTACAGAAGCAACCACCGTGAAAGATTTCTGGAAAGCACTGTGGCGTGCGGCAGGCGATGTTGTTGCACAAGAACAGACACAACAGAAATTGATCGACGATCTTGGCGAAGCTCGCGCGAAAGAAATCATCAAGCAGTATGCACCATTTAATCTGGCGGATCTGCCACCGGCCGGTACCGATCATACAACGGCGACGGTAACGATTGTCTTCATTGAATTTCCGGATTCCGCTGCGCTCAATACCAAACAACAAGCCTGGTCGGTACCGCCGACAGTGAAGGTGCTGCCGGAACGTCTGGTGGTACAGGGGTTTTATAACAATACACTGGAACTCAATGAAATCGGCAACCCGATTGCCTCACCGTTGATCGCCGGTCCTGATCCAGCTGCGGCGCAGGGGACAGCAATGAATCTGGACGGTGATGACCTGGTGGTCAGCGCTGAGATGAAATGGTTGATCGATTTTGACGAGGCCGTCACTAAAGGCATGGGTTTCAAGGTCGATCTCAGCGCCGAACAGGCACGGCGCGGTTTTGATCGCCTGCTGGTATTGGGTGTGCGCATGAGCGCCAGTGTCGGCAAAGGCCAGCAATTGTTGGAGGATTTGTTTGAACATCATCATCACAGCCGCAAAGGCTTGAGTATTCTGCGGCAAGGTACGCCGACCAATAACACCGACAAGGCCGCTGCCGGTTATCGCTGGCAGGAAGATGCCGATGTCAGTTTTAATCATTATTTTATTACGCCGGAGCCGGATGCGACGGCTGCGGACTGGACAACACGTACCGATGGCCAGTGGCTGGCGGAATGTTTAGGGATCAACGCCGCCAAGTTTGCTGCGATAGAAAATTTCACCGCTACGGAACATACCGATGCCAAGGCCATGAATATCGCGCTGTGGCCAGCGACACTGGGTTATTTTATGCAATCGATGATGGCGCCGGTGTTCAGTGACGAAGTGATTGCGCAAACACGCGGCTTCTTTACCCACTATATCAGCGGCCGGGGTGTGTTACCGGCGATTCGTATCGGTAATCAGCCCTACGGGATTTTACCAACCACGACTTTTTCAAGAATGGAGTGGCTGCGGCCCGTGGATATTGATGTGACGCGCCTCGCCGCTGCTGCTGCAACGCAACCTGAAGGTTCGGAATTTTTATTGCAGCTTTATTCGATGTTAAAGGTCGTGGATAAAACCTGGGACACCTTGCGCAGCCGGGTTGCTTATGTCGGTAAGCGCGGCGATCCGCATCAACTCCTGCTGGATATCATCGGTCTGCATCCCAACTCAGTGGAGATACATTCGCGTTATGCGCAAAGTCTGGAGCATTTGTATAATTATTATAATCTGATCGGCCTGCCGTTTGGCATAGGTCTGGATTTCTCCTGGCACAAATATTTTGCCAGCGGCGAGCGACTGTTAGCGGAGTTCGGTTATCAGGTTACTGCCAAGACCGGTATCCCGGAAATTCTGAGTAAATTTTTCTTCGGCCAGGCTGAGCGGCTGACCGGAAAACTGATCGACGAGGCGGTGCTATCGGAAACCGAGCGGTTACGGGCCCACACTACCACCAATAAAAATTACATCGACTGGTTGCTCGACGCCGCCAATACCTCGCACGACGCGCTGCGCAAACAGCAGGGCTTTATTAACAACCAGCCGCCCACGGCCTTGTTGTATTTGTTGTTGCAGCATGCGTTGGACTTGAGTTACATCGACAGCAGCCTGCGTCTGCACGAAACCCGTGGCGTTATGTCGAAAGTTCAGGTCAACGCGGCGCGTATCGAACCACGTTTTATCCATGTCGAACAGGAAACCGATCAGGGCAGCCGTTGGCAGTATATATATAAGAATGAACCGCGCATCACCGGCAGTGCCACCATGCTG
>JANNJI010000871.1:0-9954 GCA_031405795.1 Gammaproteobacteria bacterium | reverse complement strand
CACAAACCATACACAAGCGATCAGTTTGTGGTTTGAGGGAGCACAAACCATTGGAGAGTATCTCCGGTAACATTGGGATCACCCGCTCAGGGAAATACACCGAGGTACCGCGATTTTTGGCTTCATCATCCAATGCCGAATTGGGTTTGACGTAGTGCGACACATCGGCAATTGCCACCAATAAACGCCAACCCTTGCCGTGTGGTTCACAATACACGGCGTCATCAAAGTCGCGGGCATCTTCACCGTCGATCGTGACAAACGGCAATGTGCGAAAATCGTCACGGCCTTGTTTGTCCTGGTCGCGAACCATTTCACTGTAGTGCGTGATCTCGTGTTCCACCGCCGCCGGCCAGTCTTGCGGTAAGCCATGGCTGCGGATCGCGATATCGATCTCCATACCCGGCGCCATATGTTCGCCCAATACCTCAACAACTTTACCGATGGCCTGACGCTGCCGGGTGGGTTGTTCGATAATATCAACAACCACGATCTGACCGTGGTTGGCACCGTGAAAATCCTCACGTGGTATTAAAATATCCTGATGAATACGTTTGTTATCGGCAATCACAAAACCAACTCCGCTTTCGATAAACAAGCGGCCAACCAGTTGTTTGACATTGCGTTCAAGCACCTCCACCACCACGCCTTCACGACGGCCGCGGCGATCCAAGCCCACTTCCCGCACCGACACGCGATCACCGTGCATAAGGGCACGCATCTCCTGGGCGGGCAGATATAAATCATCCCCCCCCTGATCAGGAATGAGAAAACCAAACCCTTGTGAATGCGCCGTGACCCGCCCGGTGATCAACTCCACCTTGCTCGCCAGGCAGTATTCACTGCGGCGGTTAAATAACAATTGCCCGTCGCGCTCCATCGCACGCAGGCGCCGCTGCAAGGCCTCGAGTGATTCGTCGTCTTTTAATTTGAGCGCCTCGGCGACCTGTTCACGACGCATCGGTTGGCCAGCCTGCTCCAGCAACTCCATGATAAATTCACGGCTGGGAATGGGTTGAGCGTATTTTTCCGCTTCACGCGCGGCAAATGGGTCTTGGGAAAGTTTCTTAGTCATAATAATTACTGTTTATCCTATTGTTTTAATTGAGCGTTGAGTCAGGTTAATTGACAAGGTGACTGCAATACCGGTAAAGTTCGCGGCCTTATCGCCATGGCGATATCGTCGCTGTTCATGCCGAGGTGGCGAAATTGGTAGACGCACTAGTTTCAGGTACTAGCGGGGCAACCTGTGGAGGTTCGAGTCCTCTCCTCGGCACCAAATTCTTCGTGCTAACACCTCAGCCTGGATGAACAGGCTGAGCTGCGTCGCACCTACTTAAAATATCCTCTGTAGTTTACGCTCTCACATCTCGTACGGGTGGCGCAATATAATAGTTTCTTTACGATCCGGGCCGGTGGAAATGATGTCGACCGGCACACCCGTTACTTCCTCAAGCCGCTGTAAATAGCGACGCGCGTTGGCAGGCAATCCGTCGAGCTTCTTCACACCTACCGTGGATTCCGTCCAACCCGGGACTTCTTCATATATCGGCTCACAGGCCTCAAACGCATCCGCACCCACGGGTGGTGTTTGGCGAGTTTTGCCCTCAGTCTGGTAACCCACGCAAATACGGATTGTATCCAGACCATCCAGCACATCCAGTTTGGTGATACACAAGCCACTGACACTGTTAATCATGGCGGAACGACGCATGGCCACCGCATCAAACCAGCCGCAACGGCGTTTGCGTCCGGTGGTTGCACCAAATTCATGACCGCGCTGACCCAGCTGCTCACCTATCTCGTCATGTAACTCCGTTGGAAATGGGCCAGAACCGACACGCGTGGTGTAGGCCTTGGTGATACCCAGGATGTAATCAAAATCCAACGGACCCGTACCACTGCCCGTTGCCGCTCCACCAGCGGTGGTATTGGATGAAGTCACATATGGATACGTACCATGATCAATATCGAGCAAGGCCCCTTGCGCACCCTCGTACATAATATTGTGACCTTGCTGCCGGTGCTCAAGCAGCAGTTGTGGAATATCGGCGATCAACGGGATGAGTTGTTCGCTCATTTTCAGCGCTTCGTCTAACACCTTCTGGAAGCTGACCGTCTCGGATTTAAAATAGTGTTGCAATGCAAAATTGTGATAATCGAGCACTTCACCCAGTTTTGCAGCAAAACGTTCGCGATGTAATAAATCGCCTAAACGCAAACCGCGTCGTGAGACTTTATCTTCATAGGCTGGGCCTATACCGCGACCCGTGGTACCAATCGCCTTATTACCGCGCGCCTTTTCACGCGCATGATCCAGGGCAACGTGATATGGCAGGATCAGCGGACAGGCTTCGCTGATGCGCAGGCGCTGCCGCGCCGGTACACTATTCTTTTCGAGCATGGTCAGTTCTTCCAGCAGCGCCTGCGGTGAAAGCACTACACCATTACCGATCAGGCATTGCACACCTTCGCGCAACACACCGGAGGGAATCAAGTGTAAAACGGTTTTTTTGCCATCAATCACCAGGGTATGGCCGGCATTATGGCCACCTTGGAAGCGCACCACGGCGTGTGCGCGATCCGTTAATAGATCGACGATCTTGCCTTTGCCTTCATCGCCCCACTGCGTACCGATGACTACCACGCTCTTACCCATTAGAACTTCCTCGTATTTAAATTTTTTCAACAATCCACTGATTATTGCACATCACCAATTGCCGATCACAACCCATGTCTTTGGCTGAGCCCTGTTGTCCAGGCAAATTGATGACTACACGTTCGCCTATGGCACGCAACGCCGTGATTGTATTACGTAATGCCGCATCAGTGACGTTACTGGCAAAGATACCTGCCGCCGCCACCGTGCCAAGCGTGGCAAATTCCATCAAGGTACGCAGATCAGAACTGAAGCCAGTAGCAGGGCGTGCATTGCCGAAGACCTTACCAATCCCATCATAACGACCGCCTTGAGCAATGGCCTGGCCTTGCCCCGGTACAAAAGCGGCAAACACCACGCCGGTGTGGTAATGATAACCGCGTAACTCCGCCAAATCATAATGCAGATCAATATCCGGCAACCGTTGTTGTATGCTGTCGGCAATCTGTTGCAATTCAGTCAACGCCGTTACCACATCCTGACTGGCGTCCTGCAATACCGTTGCTGCAATGGTAAACACCTCACCACCGCCGTTGAGGTCTGCCAGCGCCAGGAACATCGCCGTCAGCGGCTGACTCAGCGACCAACCTGCTAACATGGTTTTAATTTCTGGCTTGGCCTTGCGCTGCAAGGCATCAAACAGTGCCGTCTCCTGTTGTGCATCCAGCTTGGCCTGCGCCACCAACCCACGAAAAATTCCAACATGGCCGAGATCAACGTACAAATTTGCAATGCCACAGAGGTGGAATGTCGCCACCATCAATTCAATGATTTCCACATCACTAGCGACACCGCTATGGCCATACAATTCGGCGCCAACTTGCAATGGGCTGCGCGAACCGGCAAATCCATCAGGACGAGTGTGGAGGACTGTCCCCAGATAACATAAACGAGTGGGTGTGTTGCGTTTCAATAAATGCGCATCGATCCGTGCAACTTGCGGCGTCATATCCGCGCGCACGCCCATCATACGGCCATTGAGTTGGTCAGTTAACTTGAATGTCTGTAAATCCAAATCGTCGGCCGTACCGATCAAGAGTGATTCAACATATTCAATTAACGGCGGAACCACCAGCTCATAGCCCCAGCTTTGATACATATCCAACATTGCACGGCGTAGCGCCTCAAGTCGTGCTGCCTGAGGCGGCAACACTTCCTCAATGCCTTCGGGTAATAACCACCGTTCGTTATTCATCATCACTTTTGTCTTAAAAAATAAATTATGATTGCCCCAACCACCATCAGCACTATGCCAAACACGCGAATGGCCCGATCGTCTTTATCGCCAAGCAGCTGCAACATGCGCCGATAGCCGCGCGGATTAAGTGCAGGTAACAGGCCTTCCACGACCAAGACTAACGCCAGCGCAATCCACAGGTCACTCCACATGGTTTTTTCCAAAAAAAACCGGGCGTTCGTTCGCATTCATGACGCAAACACCTCGCCCGGCAGTATTACAATTACAATAAAACTATTTGCTCGACCCAAAATATTTGAAAAATTCGGAATCCGGTTCCAGCACGATCACATCGTCTTTACTATTAAAGGTTGTGCGATATCCCTGCAAGCTGCGATAAAATGAATAAAACTCTTTATCTTGCGAATAGGCCCGGGCATAAATTTCAGTGGCTTTGGCATCGCCTTCACCACGAATAATTTCAGCCTTGCGCTTGGCATCGGCCAATAATTCAACCCGTTTACGCTCAGCTTCGGCACGAATGATCTTTGCCTGCTTTTCGCCCTCAGCGCGCAACTGCGATGCCACTTTGCTGCGCTCGGCACGCATCTGGGCGAAGACGGACTTGAGTACCTCCTCTTCCAGCTCAATCCGCTTGATGCGTACATCGACGATTTCGATACCATGTTTTCCCATAACCTGATTCACTGAAGCAGTCACATTTTTCATGACTACATCACGATCATCCGACACCACCTGTTTCATCGTCCGCGCATTGAGTTCTTTTTGTAAACCATCCGTTGCTACCTTTTGCAGCTGACTACCTGCCCGGGGAAGCCCGTCGGGATAAGTCAAATAAAACTCCCGTGGATTGACGATGCGCCACATGACGAAGAAGTCAACAATCAGGTTCATCTTTTCACCGGTCAGGATCCGCTGCTTTTGCGAGTCCAGCGTTAATAAGCGGCGTTCATATTTAACCAACACATCATAAAGTGGAATTTTCCAGTGCAATCCTGGCGTCAGTTCCGCGTCAACAATCTTACCACCACGGACTAACACCGCCTGTTCACGTTCATTTACGGTAAACGCTGACATCGGAATCAGCAATATAACCACAAGGCCAATAACAATGTAACCGATCAAATTTTTAGACATTAGCGACTCCTGGTATCACGTTCACGGCTACGTACACCAGATGCGGGTGCTGATGACGGTGTGCCAATTGATGGGCTGTCCTGCCTAATATCAGCCACGGGTGGCGCTGTGTTACTATTCAAGGATTGACTATTCGACATTAAACGATCCAGCGGCAAATACATGATGTTATTGCCCTTGTTTAACTTGATCAGCACTTTAGTGGAACTCGTTAACATGTGTTCCATGGTTTCAATGTAAATCCGCTTGCGGGTAACCTCCGGTGCTTTACGATACTCCCGTAAAGTCTGCAAGAATCGGCTGGTCTCGCCATCTGCCTTGTTGACGATTTGCTGCCGATAGGCGCTGGCCTCTTCGATGAGACGTTGTGAGTCACCCTCGGCCTTGGGCAAAATGTCCTGCACGAATGCCTTGGCCTCTTCGATATAACGATCATCATCCTTATCTGCCTTCACTGCATCTTGAAATGATTCCTGTACATCGTTGGGTACCTGCGCATCGTCAAGATTCACCTTATCAACCAACAACCCGGTGTCAAACTTATCGATTGTTTGCTGAATTTGTGCCTTGACGTCTGTGCTTAATTTATCACGACCCGCTTTCTTGCTCAGGATATCGTCCAGTGTGTTGCCACCGACCACCTCGCGCAAGGCGCTTTCAATACTTTGTTTGAGTGTTTCCGCAGGCTGACGCACCTTGAAGGCATATTTGATGGCATCATTAACCTTGAACTGCACTACCAGCGAGATGCTGATCAAATTCATATCCTTGGTCAATAACTGCGCCTTCATATCCTGCGTCTGGATTTGCGAGATATTCACTTTTTGCACGTATTCTATGGGACGTGGCAATCTCATGGTCATGCCCGGCGACAAGGTATCGACATATTTACCCAAACGAGTGACTACCCCAAGTTCGGACTGATCGACTCGATAAGTCATGTCATACACCAACCAGAGTGCGAGAATAGCACCGAGAATCGAAATAATTCCTTTTGCGCTGGGATTGCTGGTACCACCACTTGAACCATTGCCACCTTTGCCGCTGCCGCCGCCAAAAATACCTGCCAATTTTTTCTGCAGGTTTTTAAACACTTCGTCTAAATTCGGCGGACCTTGTTTGCTACCGGGGCGATTACTCCAGGGGTCGCGATTTTTATCTTTGTCGCCCGAATTGCCGGGTTCGTTCCATGCCATGGGTGACTCCAAAATTAATAGTTAAATAGCCGGGTTAGAATTCATTCCTGCCCATTAGAACACAGGAAGTGCATTCTAGGCAGACTGACGCACTGCTGCAAGGTGGTCGTGGGGGTTAGGCAGCAGAAAAACGCTGATGTCATAGTGTTTACAAAGGATTTGCCAGGCCGTTTGCGATAGTCGCACGCTGAGCAGCCAGCGGCCCTCATCATCGATCTGCTCATTTGCCACGGCACCAATCTCGTGCAAGCGGGCGTGTAACTTTCCTTGTGTGGCGGGCAATAACAGCTGTTCAGCCACGGTATCCTGGTAGAGCAATTCGGATATGGCCTGCAATAAAAGCGGCATGCCCAACCCGGTTTGCGCACTGACCCAGACCCGTTTCGGTTTACCCAGATCGTCGCGCTCCAAGTATGGCTCAACCCCAGGCATCATGTCGATTTTATTAAACACTTCCAATTGGGGGCGTTGTTCAGCACCAATTTCCTCTAACACATTATTAACCTCTACCATATTGGCGTCACGCTCGGTACTTGCCGCATCCACCACGTGCAATAACAAATCAGCCTCACAGGTTTCTTGTAATGTCGAGCGAAAGGCCGCTACCAATTGATGGGGTAAGTCGCGAATAAAACCGACCGTATCCGCCAGTACTATGGGTTGCCCGGAGGTGACTTCAACACGCCGCAAGGTGGGATCCAATGTGGCAAAAAGTTGATCAGCCGCATATACCTGCTCAGTAGCCAGGGTATTAAATAACGTGGATTTGCCCGCGTTGGTGTAACCGACAATCGAAACGGTAGGTAATTCCGCGCGTTTACGTTTACGCCGACCTTGTTCGCGCTGACCCTGTACCCGTTCTAGTTTACGCTTGAGTTGTTTTATGCGTTCTGCGACCAGACGCCGGTCGGTTTCCAATTGGGTTTCGCCCGGTCCACGTAAACCAATGCCGCCTTTTTGTCGCTCCAAGTGGGTCCAGCCGCGCACCAGTCGTGTGGAAAGATGCCGCAGCTGTGCCAATTCAACCTGTAATTTACCGTCATGGGTCCGGGCGCGTTGCGCAAAAATGTCCAGAATCAAGCCGGTACGGTCGAGGACACGACACTTGAGCTCACTTTCCAGATTACGTTCTTGCGAAGGTGAAAGGGTATTGTTAAACAACACCACGTCTGCCAGCAGATCCACAACCGTCTGCTGGATCTCGGCCACTTTGCCGGTGCCAATAAAATATTTTGAATCCGGAATACGCCGGGTTGTGGTGATCACAGCAACAGGCGCAACCCCTGCTGACTGGGCAAGGGCTCTGAATTCCTGCAATACAGCCTCATCGGAATCCGAATGGAGATCAACATGAACCAGAATGGCACGCTCGCCACCAGTAGGACGTTCAAACAACGCAATCACTCCTGCTGGCGAACCTGCCGCTCCAACACATTTTAGAATTCTGAATCAGGCTGTTGATCATCCACCATCGGTATTTTGACATTGCGTGAAGGAACTACTGTCGAGATCGCATGTTTATACACCATTTGACTAACGCTATTCCGCAGTAATACGACAAATTGATCAAATGATTCAACCTGACCCTGTAACTTAATGCCGTTAACGAGATAAATTGACACAGGCACTCGTTCCTTACGTAGCGCATTTAAATAAGGGTCTTGCAATGCTTGCCCTTTGCTCATAATTATTCTCCGTCTATTTTTTGTTTTGTAATTTATTTCTTTGGCAATGCCAAAACCAATAACACAATATAACCACATCAAAAGTCTGCACGATACTATAGGACAGTCTAGCACAGCCAATGCTGTCAGATAATGAGGGACTGGCGTAGCGCTTTCAAGACCCCAGACTCTAAGTTATTGTTTAGACAATCAAAAAGCTGAATATTGGGCATACTGCGTAACCATGTCATTTGCCGTTTTGCCAATTGCCGTGTGGCAATTATGGCCTTTCCCCTCATTTGTTCATACGTCGCCTTGCCCTCAAGGTATTCCCATACCTGGCGATAACCAACCGCACGCATCGATGGCATGTTGAGATTCAGATCCCCCCTCGCATACAATTGTTGCACTTCCTCAACGAATCCCGCCTCTAGCATTTGCGCAAAACGCGCGGCAATTCGTTCATGCAACACCGCACGATCAGATGGTATCAACCCCAGTAACACGGCTTGGTAGGGAAATACATAACTGGGATCGTTGTGCCACGATGAAATCGGTTTACCCGATATACGATAGACCTCCAATGCACGCTGAATACGTTGTGGATCGTTGGGATGAATGCGCGAGCCTGCCAGAGGATCGACGCGCATTAATTCCTGATGTAAAACCTGCCAGCCTGATTGTTCTGCTTCACGGCCCAATGCGTCACGCACCGCTTGATCGGCCGACGGCATCGACGCCATACCTTGTAATAACGCACGGAAGTAAAGCATGGTGCCGCCAACCAATAAAGGAATATGTCCCTGCGTCACAATATCGGTAATTTCCCGCTGCGCATCGGCATAAAAACGTGCAGCAGAATACTGTTCACGTGGATCCAGAAAATCTATTAACCGATGCGGCGCTGCCGCCAGTACTTCAGCAGTGGGTTTGGCTGTACCAATATTCATATCCTTATATACCAGCGCTGAATCCACGCTGATGATTTCAAACGGCAGCGCCTTGACCAATTGCAGCGCCAAGGCTGTTTTGCCGCTGGCCGTAGGGCCAAGCAGGCAGACGATCGTGGGTTGCCTCAGTTGCATTGCGAACGATGTTGTTGCGCCAACCACTGTGAAAATTGCCCCGTCGAAATCAGCCAACTCGCAGGTAACGTGTCGTAATCGCGGCCTGCTGTTTCCTGTAATAACAATTTCACGGCAGCAGCATCCCAATTCAGCGTCGCGTGTTGAATTCGTGTCGTGATAATGGCTATCAGCGCCGCTGTCACTGTTGCACAGTCATCTCCATGTTGGGTCGTTTGCCACAACTCACGCAGCAAAACGGCGAGCGCTATCTCTGGCAAACAGGTGGGTACGGTACGTAACATAATGGAACGTGGTCCACTACGGGTAACCTCAAAACCCAGTTTCGCCACGAAACGGACGTTGTGACGCGCCAGTTTTTCCTGGGCTGCCACATTGCCGCGGAAGGCCTTGCGGGCCAGTTCCATCTCTTCCTCGCGCGTGAGCAGCGGCACCTTGCTGATCTCGTCGAGGTACAGATCGAGGCTTTCACGACCTTCGTCGATCGCCTTGGCGATCTGGGCCGGCCGGACCGTGCGCCGTTTGCGGCGCGGCGGAATGGTCACGCTCGCCCCTCCTTGGGCTGGAATGTCCATGCGTCAGAGGGCGACAAAAAGACTGCCCAATATAAGTGGTGACACCTAGAAAAGAAACCGAACTCGTAAGTCGCTGTGCTACAATGCCTTGGGCCACAGATTCGGCGGCTCATGCCGCCGCGGCGTACCCGCCGATTCGACACCCGTCCCAAGCTGTACCCGGGACTGCGGTCCGGGGTCCGATCTGCCTGTGCCGTCGGGGACGCCCCCGGGGGGAGTCGATTGCACGGCAGGGGGAAAGACGCACCGGCCGACGAGGTGTTACTCTTCGGCATGAAGACCGATCCGGCCTATGAACTGCTCCGGCTCTTCGCCTCCCCGGTCGTTGCGATCACCTCCCGCTGGCGGGACCGCGCCAACGGCATGATCTCCGACAGTGTGATCCGGGCCTCCATCTCCCCCAGTGTCCCTCGCCTCACCGTCCAGATCCACAAATGGCA
>JANNJI010000870.1:0-1240 GCA_031405795.1 Gammaproteobacteria bacterium | reverse complement strand
GAGGCGGATATTGATGTCCGCCTGGTGGTACAAGCCAGTATCAAGGGGCTGACGGATATTGAGCTGACGGACGCGGCAATCGCGGAACTCAACGACATCGCCTCGTACCTGAAAAACAATCCGCAACTGATTAACCGGTTTGTCGGCAAACAAATCGGCAAGCGGTTGGCCACACAGATTGCCACCCTTGTGGCGATTGCGATAGCCAAACAAATTGCAGTTCGTTTTGCTAAAACTGATAGATATACAAATATTTCAAAACATGCAAAGCCTGGAAAATCAACCAAGGGCTTGGCGGAGCTATTGGTCTTCCTGCTAAAAACCCAAGGCATGTTGCAAGTGGCCTCCGAGGCCAGTGGCCGTTTACACAGCAAAAGCCCGTTGCTCTGGCAAAGGTTACGCCAAATGAACGGCTTGGACATGATCTATTTTTTTGTTGAAGATTTTCTCAAAGAGCATGTGGATCGCATTGGTTTCGGTGAACAACACCCGACGCAGTTTATCGAAATGGTGGTCGCAATACTCGAACCGCCCGGAACAGCAAATGATCTCTTTTTCCCATTTAGATAGACTGCGCTTTGCATAAGGTTAACGAACAAGGCAGACCACTGTTGCAAACACTCAAAAAACTATTGTCCCTTGCCATCGTGTTGGCAATGACCGCCTGTGCGACGCCATACTATGGACACAGCACTGAGGAATGGGCGGCGCTCAGTGAACACGAGCAGGCGGCGATCAAGGCGGAATATGCAGCGATACTCAAGCTCAGAGAGGATCAGAAACACAGCGACATCCTCGAACAAAGGCGGCAGCAGATAATAAAACGTGGCGCGGGTAGTAACCGAAGCAGTAATACACCTTAGTAAGATTGTTGTTCAGTACGTTGAGGATGAGCAAGGACGCACTCGACGAGATGCGCAAGCGCGTCGGGTGATAATAATGAAATGAAAGCTGAGTTGGATGATGAAACAGAAGCCTTACAAACCAGTACTGCTAGCCTGCAAAGTCAAAGCAACTATCATGGTGCAGCGGGTGGCCAATGCAGCGATAAAAGTACAAATTAATGCTGCGCTGAAAGCCTTTTGAGAAGAATGCTGCAGCAGTAAGTTTGCAATAAACCAGCATGTGATTCATTCATCATTCCTGTGTTGGTTTTTTTGTTAGTTTGCGTTGCAGACTACGCCGGTGCATTTTCAGGGCGCGGGCGGTGGCGGAGATGTTACCGTCATGTTCGGCAAGC
>JANNJI010000869.1:0-3459 GCA_031405795.1 Gammaproteobacteria bacterium | reverse complement strand
GTCATCATGCACAGGATTGCCAGCGTGGCCCAAAGGGTTGGCAAGCCGCCATGGGTCATGCCTTCTGCGTTCAAGCGCAGCAGATCAAAAATATTTTTATCAAGCCATTCGTTCATGGTGGTACCGGTGTATCACGCTGATATCGATTCGATTGGAGGCGTTGTAAACGGCGGCGTTGGATAATTGTGACGGAAATTAATACTATAAAAATAAAAATTGCCACACTGCCAATGGTACCAACGGGAAACGGTCTGCCAACGGTTAAGGGGAAGTCGATAGTGTACGGTTCGCCGTCGCTGTGAAAATCAGCGGTAATAATGTAGTCACCTTCTTTGCTAAAAACAAAACCTTGTTTATATATGTTTTCAACCGGTGTCTGCGCACCGAGTATTTCTTGATCGGCTGAAAACCAGCTATCGTCGCGGACCTTAAAGGTGATGGGCACCATCAGCGGTGCACTGTCCTCGATGCGGCTGGCATAGAGGTGCACACGGCCCTGTTCATGGGGTTTGGGGAAAGCCGGATAGGCCATGAGTGTGACAAAGTATTTACCGATCTGGGTTTCAATTTGTACACTCGGTGGCGTGGCGGAATTTTCAGAATGACTGTAAGCGGGTTTACCCAAGACATGATGGGCATGACAGGGAACGCTGATAACAACGAATATGATACTCACCATGATAATGTTTGATAAACAGCTCATGCATTACCTGCGGTTTTAAATCGTGTTGGAAGGTGTTGATGGTTACGGCTGATGCGAATCGGCAGGCTGGGTTCAGGGCATACTTCAACACACAGCCCGCAGCCGACGCAACCGTTTTTGACAACGGGGCGGTAAATATTGGCAAAGTCAAAACCAATGGCGGTGTCACCCAATGGGCAGATACTCACACAGGCACCGCAGACACCGCGATCTACCCAGGGATAACACGCGTCCCGATCAATTCGGGCAAAACCCATCGTCACTTTTTCAGCCTGCGTGATGGTTAACGCATTGGTTGGACATGTCTCCATACATTTACCGCAAAGAATACAACCCTTGTATTCCGGATTGATATACGGTGTGTTCAACGCATTTGCGCCGCTGCGCTTGTAAAATAAAATACAGCGTGGCGGGCAAACCTCACCACACAACCCGCAACCGATACACGCCGCAATAAATTCATTTTCATCCGCCAGTGCGCCGGGTAAGGGGATGCGTTGGGTCGGTGGAGGGGATTCCGCCGGTGCAAGTAAACGGGTGAAACCCAGCAGACTGCCGCTAACCACCGCCGCGGTAATACCATAAGTACCTGCATTGCGCAAAAAAGTTCGCCGTTCCATTAGCGTGGCGCCTCCGTCATTGTCTGGCGGTGACGGTGGCCAAGATGCCCTGGTCCCTGATAAGTGATGTCTTTAAGTTGTAATTTAAAATCCAGTGCGTCCGTTGGGCAGACTGCAATGCAGGCTGAGCAGTTATTGCATTCCTGGCCGAACTCATCGCGCATGGGATCAAGCCCGAATTGGCAAACAGCGGCACATTTCACGCAATCGTTACAGGTTGCAACGTTGCGCTGAATACGCACCAGGCGGAAATGTCCGAGCAGGGAATACAAGGCACCGCCGGGACAGACGTAGCGGCAAAATCCGCGCCGGGCAACGAACAAGTCAAACAACAACGTCAGTAAAAAGAAAATGATACCGATACCAAACCCTTGCGCGGCGATTCCAAAATACAGTTCACGACCAATCACAGCGGGCGGGTAAATGGCCGCAAACAGCATGGCGCCGGTGATGCCACACAAGAGACTGCCGACAATCAGCACACCGTACTTGAGATTGACATGGAGTCGGCGTTGACTGATGGGCACGCCAAAACGCTTTAACCAGGTAGCTAAGTTGTCATTTAATTCATACAAAAATGTCGCCGGGCAAATCCAGCCACAATAAACCCGACCGACTAAAACTGTAAACAGGACAGGAATGAGCGCAGTCAACACAAATGGCCAATAGATTGTCAGTCCTGCGATCGATTGCCCCAGTACTGCCAGCGGGTCGCTGATCTTCATGCCAAACAGATTCCCTGACCAGGTATTACCTTTGAACTTATTCAGATCATTCACCGGGTCGTTGGTAAATGATTTGGTGAGTACCGCCATGCTGTCAAAAATAATTTTTTCACCGGCAGTTAAACGATCATACGAATGGCTGGCTTCATACGTTTGGTAAAGATGCAAATAGGGGATAAGGATCAGCATGGCAAAAACCGTGCTCAAACTGATCCAGCGTAGTTTATTCAGGTGCCGTTGCCAATGTTTCATGCTGGGACACCCGAGTAAAGAGGTTGAATGCGGATTGCCTGTGGAATTTGGATGCAGGAGCGTTCACACAACCCGCAACCCACGCATTTATCCATCACCACCGGCTGTTCTAAACGTTGTACACGGATTGCCACGTCTTGCAACGGACAGGCGCGATAACACACACCGCAGGTTTTACCTTGGTACGACAAACATAATTGTTGATCTACCCGCGCAATCCCCATGCGCACTTTTTTCATGATGTGTTCGGCATCGGGTTCAATGGGCGTGAGCGCACCAGTGGGACAGGCGACGCCACACTTCATACATAAGATACACGCCTGCTCGCGTGGGATAATGTAGGGTGTGCCCATTGAGGGCAGACCATTTTCCGTTTGAAAAAAGGAAATACAGCGATTGGGACAGGCTTCACCGCAATTACCACAGCGAATACAGCGCGCAAGAAAATCAGTTTCCGCCAACGCGCCGGGCGGGCGCAGAAAACGTATGGAGGGGACATTGGCTGCCGCACGCACCGATCCCAGCATGGCACCAAGACCGGTGGCGGTTACCCATTGTAAAAAGCCACGCCGCTGCATGTACGTCGCCTTATGATTGCTTACGTGATCTTTTCAATGCGGCAAGCAAGTTTTTTGAAATCCACCTGACCGGAAACAAGATCCCAGACACGACTGGACGTGCCGTTGACCAACCATTTATTTTTGCGTGGATCAGCGCTGTCGGCGACCGATAAGTTCCATGGGCTGAACATGTAGCCACGTGGCACGGAATTGCGCGATGGTTTGACAATACTGTTGTTACCCACTTGTGCACGTGCCTCGTAAAAACCACGGCGCGTGACCAACCGGACTTTTTCCCCATCCTTAATACCGAGGTCTTTGGCATCATCGGGATGTACCTCCACGTACATCTCCGGTACCAAGCGGCGTGTAGTGGGACTACGGTGTGATTTAGCGGTATGAAAATGCTCGTAGACCACGCCCAAGCCCAGCCAGTACGGATACTTGTCTTTGGCAATCTGGTCCCAGGCCTTGCCGCGCTCCTCATCATCGGGCAGATCGGGGGTTAAACCCATATCACGCGCCTTTTTCAACAGGTCAAGATTGTCGATGGTGTAGACACCGGGTTTGGAACCAAACTCCATCAACTGCGCCGTGAT
>JANNJI010000868.1:0-2530 GCA_031405795.1 Gammaproteobacteria bacterium | reverse complement strand
GTTCGACTGCTACACCGGCATGATGCCCATCCTGGCTTGTTTCAATTGTATGCAGAAACTTTACGGCAACTGGCCTGCGATACACTGCACGATGTTACCTTGCGTTATTTTGAGCTTCAATTATTGGAAGAACTGGGCTATGGGCTCAATCTTACCCTCGATGTGTCGACACAGCAGCCGGTGAGCGCACCGCAGATCTACCATTACCGTGTGGAGCAGGGGCCGATGCGTGCCGCAACAACAACACAGGCTAATGCACTCAGCTTGTCCGGGGGGACGCTACTGGCGCTGGCAAACCGGCAATTGCATGATCCGCAACAGCGGCATGAGGCAAAACTATTGATGCGGGTTGTCCTGGATCATCACCTCGGCAGCAAACCGATTAAAACACGCGAACTTTATCAACCGGTGCGTTAGCATACTACACGACGGCGAGGGAATGCCTTACACTAAGGTTTTTTAACACGACATAAAATATGAACCATAAAGAATCCATACTCCTTGGCGTTAATATCGATCATGTCGCCACGCTGCGACAGGCGCGGGGTACGCGTTATCCGGAACCGCTGCAAGCGGCAATTATTGCGGAGCAGGCTGGTGCGGATTCCATTACCCTGCACTTACGCGAAGATCGGCGGCATATCCAGGATCGTGATGTGCGTATGTTAATCGACATACTGCAAACCCGTATGAATCTGGAGATGGCGGTGACGCAGGAGATGCTCGACTTCGCCTGTCGTTTGCAACCGGCGGATTGCTGTCTGGTTCCTGAGCGGCGCGCGGAACTGACAACCGAAGGCGGCTTGGATATCGTCGGTCAATATCAGAAAATTCACGAAGCCTGCGTGCGTCTGGCGGGCGCGAATATTCGTGTGTCATTGTTTGTTGATGCGGATGAAAAACAAATACAAGCCGCGGCGGATTGCAAAGCGCCTGTCATCGAGATTCATACCGGGCATTACGCCAATGCCGCATCACCCAAGGCGCAACGCCTTGAGCTGGCGCGCATCATGACGGCGGTTGAATGTGGCGTGCAGTTGGGATTACAAGTCAACGCAGGGCATGGCCTGGATTACCACAACGTTGCAGCGATCGCCGCCATTACATCGATTCAAGAATTGAACATCGGTCACGCGATCATCTCTCGTGCGATTTTTTCCGGTTTACGTGAAGCAGTCGCACAAATGAGACAATGCATGCAGGCCGCACGTTTTTCATGATTGTTGGCATCGGCACGGATATTGTCCGCATCGCCAGAATGGCCAAAAATCTGCTGCGTTACGGCGAACGGTTCGCCGAACGTATTTTACATCCGCAAGAGTATGCGGAATTTCAAACCACGGCACGGCAGGCCCATTTCCTGGCCAAACGCTTCGCGGCGAAGGAGGCCGCTGCCAAAGCAATGGGTACCGGTTTTCGTGATGGTATACATTTTAAAGACATTTACGTCACACATAACAGCTATGGTAAACCTGTTTTACAATTTGCGGGGCAATCCGCACTGCTATTGGCGCAGACCAACGTTGATGCATGGCATCTGAGTTTGTCGGATGAAGACGACTATGCTGTGGCATTCGTGGTATTGGAGAAAAAATAATTCGTGAGACTAGGACCAGGTCTTCGCTAACCAACCAGGCCCAATTGTCACTAACTGGCCAATCTCGCGGTTTAGTTCGCTATAGTATTGCTGAATACGCCTTTCATCGACAGTTTTGATCGCCGCTTCCATGTTTTTGGCGGCAGCACGTAAGGCAGGGACACCGCAATAGGCAGTTGCACCGTAAATTTTATGCGCATGATCCCACATCGCCGTGGCGTTGTGGTCGGCGATTGCTTGTGCCAGTTTTCCATTTAACTCGGGAAGTTCGGTTAACAACATGCCAAACAATTCCTTGGCCAGCGGTTCATTACCAGCGACTTGTTCCAGGGCAAGGGTAACATCAATACTCGCGCTCATTGAAATGCTCCGCTTATTCCGCTTATCTATGAATAATAATCTGATAGAATAGCAAAATGCAAAATGTTTTGACCTTGAGTCGGCGTCATGAATTACCCCAGCCTTGAAGACTTTGTTGGTAACACCCCTTTGGTACGCTTGCAACGCCTGCCGGGCCAGACGACCAATACCCTGTTAGTCAAACTCGAAGGCAACAATCCCGCCGGCTCGGTCAAGGATCGCCCGGCCTTGAGCATGATTGCGCGTGCCGAACAACGGGGCGAAATTAAACCGGGTGATACGCTGATAGAGGCAACCAGCGGCAATACCGGTATCGCCTTGGCAATGGCGGCGGCGATCAAAGGCTATCGCATGGTGTTGATCATGCCAGAGAACATGAGTGTGGAACGACGTGCAGTGATGAAAGCCTTTGGTGCCGAATTAGTGTTGGTCTCCGCCGAGGCCAGCATGGAAGGGGCCCGCGATTTAGTGACCGGCGTGCCGCTCACCCGGCTGGAGAAGGGCGAGGCCGAGCGGCTGCTGGCCATGGAGCAGGAGCTCCACAAGATGGTCATCGCCCAGGACGAGGCGATC
>JANNJI010000867.1:0-1173 GCA_031405795.1 Gammaproteobacteria bacterium | reverse complement strand
CACTCGCCATGCCGTCCGGAAGGCAAGCCCATCAACCGCCGAACGTGCAGCGAAACCATCGAGCACCGATGTTGAATCGCCAACGTCCATCAGTACAAAAACCTTGCTTACCTGCGCTGGCGGAGCAGGCGGGCTCGGCGTCGTATCGGCTGATCCGCCGCCGCAGGCACTGGCCAGTAACGTCAGGCAGGGCACAAGACAGCGCAATAACGAGCAAATACCCATCTTTTTCTCAGTTGCCATAATATCCTCCGCAATGATATTGGCTAAAAGTTTCTGTGTGGTTGCGTTCACAAACAGCACACCGTTCCAGCAGGCACTCGGTACGGTGAAGACCTAACAAGAGTGGTGATGTTATACCTTGCTGTGGGCGCAGAATACGTTACGGTCGAGTTTGACACGAATGAATACCCGTTGATATTGCGCATGAGGTAGCGGAGTGTATTTTTATACTTACATGATCTAAAAGTTGTGAGCAAGTATGCGTTTTCTAACTGGCTAATACACGATTTGATCACAAAAATAGTGTTGCGTTGCGTGATAATCTGCACGCCAAATCAAGAAAAACAAAAAAATAACTACTCATCACACCCATCGCACCTTTGCATGAGAGATAAACGGTATGACCAATACGAATTTATTCAGATTAATATTTAACCAACCCTGGATGGTCGTTGGATATTTTCTCTTGATGAGTGTATTTCTTACCGCGTGCGGTGGGGGTACCGAGAGCAGTCGCGCCTCATCCCAGACTAACCGTCAGCCGGTGGCAAAAATTTCGAATATGCCTGCTTCGACGACTGTTAATACTGGTACCACAGTTACCTTTGACGGTAGCACCAGTAGTGACGCCGATAACGATCCACTTATTTATCGCTGGGCTTTCAATTCCCGGCCTATGGGAAGTGTGGCAGGCCTTACCAATGTAACCTCAGCGAGACCCAGTTTTACCCCTGATATGCCAGGTAGTTATGTTATCCAGTTTATCGTCAATGATAGCAAGATGGATAGCGTGCCGGTTACTGTAACTATCACAGTAACCACGAATACCCCTAACCGGGCGCCAGTTGCGAATGCAGGCGCTAACCAGACAGTATTAGCCGGTACCACCGTCACGCTCAATGGCAGCGGCAGTTCCGATCCTGATGCTAATACCACAATTACTTATACCTG
>JANNJI010000866.1:0-5079 GCA_031405795.1 Gammaproteobacteria bacterium | reverse complement strand
GGTTACAACAAAAATACAAAGATAAAGCAGCACTGCGCACCCAGATATGGGATGCCACAAAAGTAAATCCTAACTCACGAATGATCCCTTACGGCAAACATCAAGTTCTCACGGAAGCTGAGATCGATTTGGTTACCGAGTGGGCTTGGTCATTAAAATAATTTTGGAGGAATTTTCATGCAACGACGTCAATTTTTAAAAGGGACACTGGCTGGCAGCGCGGTAGCCGTGGCGGTGGGTGCTGGTCTGTTGAGCCCCCGCAGCGTATTGGCCGCCTGGCCGACCGCCGCGTTTGAAGCCAAGAGTGTCAACGATGCCCTCAGTGGTCTGTTTGGGAACACCAGTGCGGCGGACTCCAAAGACATCGAAATCAAGGCCCCGGATATCGCCGAGAATGGCGCGGTCGTACCGGTGTCGGTCACCACCAAGATTGCCGGGGTGACCGGTATTGCGCTGTTGGCCTCAACCAACAACAACCCGCTGGCGGCGAATTTTGAGTTCGCCCAGAGCGTCAAGGGCTACGTCTCCACGCGCATCAAGATGGCCAAGACCTCCGATGTCGTGGCCATCGTAAAAGCGGGCGACAAGATGTACACCAACAAAAAGAACGTCAAAGTCACCATCGGTGGCTGTGGCGGATAACCAGGAGAACCAACATGGCAGATTCAATTCGTATTAAAGCCAAGGCCCAAGGGGCCGAGGCCGAGGTGAAGGCGCTGATTACCCATCCGATGGAAACCGGTCAACGCAAGGACAAAAAGACCGGCCAGGCCATCCCGGCGCATTTCATCCAGGAGCTGGTGTGCAAGCACAACGGCGCCCAAGTGATGAGTGCGCAATGGGGGGCGGCAATATCCAAAAACCCGTATGTGTCCTTCGTGATTGCCGGTGCCAAGACCGGGGATGCCATTGAGATGTCCTGGGTGGACAACAAGGGTGAGAAAGATTCGGCGTCGGCGAAAGTGGAATAATCGAAATAATCATTGACTACAATGTACGCGATAGGAGTCTAAACAATGAAAAAACAGATCATATTGAGCATGCTATCAGTTTTAGGCTTGGCACCCTTGCTTAGCTTGGCAAGCCCAGAGAACGATTTGAAACAATTTCAAGCTTATTATATCCAGAAATTCCCTGATACACCGTTTGAGGATTTTTCGAACGGGCTTTACGGCATCGACAAGGTTCGCCGTGAAGAATGGTTGGCAATGGAGGAATTTCCTCCCTACGAACCAGGCGTAGCGATTGGTAAACAGTTGTTTGAAAAACATAAAATCGGTAGCTGTTTCAAAAACGGTGGTATCGGCATTCGCCAAAATTATCCGTACTTTGACGCCAATTCAGGTAAGGTGAAAAATCTCGAAAGCGAAATATTGGAGTGCCTGCAAAAACAAGGTGTCGATCTTGAGGCTGAAAAATTTGTCGCGGAAAAAGGCAAGCTGGCTGCGATCTCAGCCTATATGGCCTATACCTCACGCGGTAAAAAGTTCAATGTTGTTATCCCCAATGATGACAAGGCAATCGCCGCTTACGAAAAAGGTAAACGTTTTTTCTGGGCTAAACGCGGGCAGTTGAATTTTTCTTGTGCGGATTGCCATATCGCCAGTGCGGGCCAACAAATTCGCTCTGAAAGGCTCAGCGCCTCACTAGGTCACCCAACCGGATTCCCTGTCTATCGCAAGGCATGGGAAATCGATGATGGCAATCCTGCCTTGACCGGATTTGGTACACTGCATCGCCGTTATAAGCAGTGTAACGAGCAAATACGTGCGAAAGGTCACAAATTCCAGTCGGATGAGTACCTCGCACTGGAACTGTATGAAACATACATGAGCAATGGTCTGCCGGTTAGTGGTCCTTCCATTCGCCAATAACAAAATCCTGTCGTTAACTTTTAAAGCCCGGCACTGCCGGGCTTTTTTATTCGGGGAAAACCCCATTACAATTATCCGTAATTAATTTGTTATGCAGCAAAACCAGCCTCTATTTAGTTCATTGCCCACGTCTCTGTGAGCCAGCCAGATCATTGATGTAATAGTTGAAGCAGGTGTGTTATTGCATACCTCTTGTAGGCACGCGCACGCTACGTGCGAAAACAGAGTTAAACATTTGCTTCCAGGAGTAACAAGGTAAATGGTGGGCCGTGGTGGACTTGAACCACCGACCAATTGGTTAAAAGCCAACTGCTCTACCGACTGAGCTAACGGCCCGATAGGATAAAAAAAGAAGGGGGCATTCTACCGGACTTGCCAGGAATGGCAAGCCCGGTAGCTGCGACACATCCAGTTGGTTAGATATTTCGTTATTCCCTCATCATTATCCACAATTGGATTTTCATGGTGATAGCACTACCCGCAACAATCGCTAGAAAGGTCAGAAAGGAACCCAACGCCAAGGTTGATACACCGGAAATGGCCTGCCCCACTGTACAACCCAAGCCAAGCACACCACCAAATCCCATCAATACCGCGCCAATCATGTGCATGAAGAAATCTTTAAATGAAGCGAACCACTCAATGCGAAAACCACGACTCATGATCGCCCACAGTAACGAGCCGAGGATCACGCCAAATACTGACATGACACCAAACGTCAAAAAGGTCGATTTAAACGCTGATGCAAAATAACCATACACTTGGCCTAGCGGGCTGATAAAGGTAAACGACGTCGGCTGTAAATTGGTGCTACCGTTCTGTGGCTTACCCTCCTCTGACCCTACCACCAGATCCCACTGATCTACATAAAAGGAGCTGAGTGAAACGGGGCTGCCATCCACGTTAACAGTGGTTTTGGTCGTAATATACCAGGCTGCAACAACAAACAGGCCAATAACCAGCCCACTCAAAATATTGTCAAAATTTCTACGAAAATCGACAGAGCTGAAGATGACCACCAGCATCAGCGCCCCCATCACTAAACCGATGATCAAGCGTAAATTTACTGCGCTGATACCGTCAGCCGGTCGCAGTAACGTACCCAAATCTTGTTGCGAACTGCTCATACTAATTGAGGCACCTTTCAACCAGGGGTCAAAATAATTTTGATACCAGGTACCCGAATCCAGAAGCTTGTAGGGATCTACCATAAAATAGGCGATCACGGCGATCACGATAAAAACAAAAATGGATTTGATATTGCCACCCCCCATACGAATGAGGGTCTTGTTACCACAACCACTCGCCAGCGTCATGCCCACCCCGAATATGAGGCCACCAAGTACAAAACGGCCCCAGTTAAACAGATAACCCGTCTCCGCCGGTACGTTGCTGCGGTAGGGTGGCAGGGTAGACTGCAATTCAAACACGCCCAGCGCCTCGAGGATTGTGACACCGAGCATCGCGGTGGTAGCCGCTAATAACCACGCACGCATCCGGCCCAGATCGCCCATATTGACCCAATCAGAAACGGCGCCCATGGTACAAAAATTGGTTTTGTTGACGACCGCACCCATGACCACGGATAACCCGAAAGCCATCCACAAAATAGTCCACTGGGCTTGGAAAAAATCGTTAAATTGCATGTTCACACCCTCTTAAGATTTTGTTGTGCCTGATTCAGAACAGCGGTCCCTGCCCCTAAAACGCCCGCTAGTATACCCAGCCAAGTACGGTAAGGCTATTCAGGCTTCGGCGCCTGTTGATACCGCGTAGGATCAGGAATCCCGGCCTGTACAAAACCCGCGTGGCGCAACCGACAGGCCTCACACCGGCCACACGCCTTACCGGATTCATCCGGGTTGTAACACGAAATGGTCAGGCCATGATCAATGCCGAGGCCCACACCGCGGCGGATTATCTCCGCTTTGCTCAGGTGCAGCAGGGGAGCATGTATATGAAAAGCATTACCCTCCACACCGGCCTTGGTGGCGAGGTTGGCTAACCGCTGAAAGGCGGCAATAAATTCGGGTCGGCAATCGGGATAACCAGAGTAATCCACGGCATTGACCCCAACAAAGATGTCAAATGCACCCAATACCTCCGCCCAACCCAACGCCAGGGCGAGAAATACAGTATTACGTGCGGGTACGTAGGTTATCGGAATTCCCACCGAAGGTTGGGTTGGGACGTTAATTGATTCATCGGTCAAGGCAGAGCCACCGATCACACCCAGATTCAGCGTAATTTGTTTATGCTCAATGGCACCCAGTTTCTGTACAAGTTGCCTGGCGGCGACCAATTCGCAACGGTGGCGCTGACCATAATCCACACTCATGGCATAACAGGCATACCTGGCCTGCCGTGCAATCGCCAGAGTGGTTGCAGAATCCATTCCGCCTGAAACAAGTACCACCGCTTTTTTATCCGCCATATTATTCGCTACCTTAATGTCCCGGCACATCACCCCAAATCAGTTTGTGTAACTGGAATTGCAATCGTACCGGAAGCTGATCCGCCAAAACCCATTCCGCCAGTTCGCGCAGCGCTAACTGTCCATGGCTGGGGGAGAACAAAACCTCACAGCGTTCTGCTAACGAATATTGTGCGAGCTTTTGCCGGGCCCAAACATAGTCCTGATGATCACAAATCACAAACTTCACCTGATCCTGCACCTGCAAATAATCAATATTTTCATATCGGTTATGTCCCTCTTCACCCGAGGCGGGCGTTTTCAAATCCATCACACGGCTCACGCGTGCATCTACCTCCTGGATTGGCATCGCCCCACTGGTTTCCAGCGACACGTGATAACCTGCATCACACAACATAACCAGCAGCGGTAAACAGGCCTTTTGTGCCAATGGTTCACCACCGGTCACGGTCACATGGCGGATCTGATAACGTTGGATATGATCCTGAATCGCTCGCAGCGTCCACCACTCACCCCCGGTAAATGCATAAGTGGTATCACAATATTGGCAACGCAATGGACAACCCGTTAGTCGAATAAATATCGTGGGTAAGCCAACGGTCCGCGCTTCACCTTGAATTGAAAAAAAAATCTCGGTAATTCGCAGGCGTTGGCCATTTGCATCGAGGGGGTCGGCAATACCGTTATTCATGGCGTGATTTTCGTAAATGGCGTAGTGTAAAACAGTCTGGTTAATAGCGAAATCATGCTCGACCGGAACAACACGTTACC
>JANNJI010000865.1:0-11469 GCA_031405795.1 Gammaproteobacteria bacterium | reverse complement strand
CTCATTGCGCTGCCCGCTCCGCGCACATGATATCCGCCTCGCACACCACGTTACCATCAACCGTCGCGCAACCGGTAAATTTCCATATTCCACGCATGCGTTTGATATAACGTACTTCCAGGCGCAATTGATCACCAGGTTCAACCGGCAGTTTAAAGCGCGCATTATCAATGCCGACAAAATAATACAACGTGTTTTTATCCGGAATACGACCCACTGTTTTGAAGGCAAGAATCCCGGTGGCCTGCGCCAAGGCCTCAAGGATCAAAACCCCTGGCATCACCGGCCGCTGTGGGAAATGGCCGGCAAAATACGGTTCATTAAATGACACATTTTTTATACCGATCAAATGCGATTCAGGCACATACTCCAGAACCCGATCAATTAATAAAAACGGGTATCGATGCGGCAGATGTTGTAAAATTTCGTGAATATCCAGTGAATTCAAGACACACTACCTTTTATTTTGACGTCAGTTGTTTTTCCAGTTTACGAACACGCTGCACTAATTCATCCAGTTGCTTGATATGTACACAGATGCGGTGCCAATGATAGGTCTCTTCGCTGGGAATGCCGGACGAATAACTGCCGGGCTGGTCAATGTCCTTGGCAATAAACGACATCCCGGTGATTATAACACGGTCCACAATGCGAAGATGCCCGGCAATACCCACCATGCCGCCAATCAGGCAATGTTTCCCCACATGCGTGCTTCCCGCAATACCCACCTTCGCGGCCATGACGGTATGATCACCCACGTGCACGTTATGAGCGATTTGTATCTGGTTATCTAACTTAACACCATCGCCAATGATAGTGTCATCAATAGCACCACGATCAATGGACGTGCAGGCACCGATCTCTACATCCTCGCCGATCACCACCGTGCCAAGTTGTGGAATTTTAATCCAACGCCCGTTATCCAACGCCTGGCCGAATCCATCGGCACCAATCACAACACCAGGGTGAATCAAGGTTCGCTTACCGATACGAACAGCGTGGCAAATGGTCACGTTGGCGACCAACCGGACATCTTCAGCTAAAAATGCGTTTTTACCCACCGTACAATTCGGGCCAACATACACGCCTTTCTCAAGGGTCGCACCCGCTTCGATCACCGCGTTTGCGCTCACGATGGTGTCCGGGTGGATACGGCAGCTGCTATCAATCACCGCACTGGGGTGATGAAAAGGTGAAAATGCAGGCGCCGGATTAAGTAACTGGGCTATCTTGGCATAGGCAACATGCGGATTCTTGACCACCAGCGCCGTCACCGAACAATCCTGCACATACGCCTGTGTAACAATTACCGCCGTGGCATGGGTAGTCAGTAAATCCTGTTTGTAGGCGTTACTGGCAAAAAAGCTGATTTGGCCCGGCTTGGCGTGTACCAGTGTTGCAACAGAGTTGATAAGACAATTCTTATCGCCAATAACCTCCCCATCCACATGCTCTGCAAGTTTTGCTAATTGGATTTCCACAACCGTTATCCTGTGCTGTTAATTCGTCGATTCTGCTGGTGACTTTATTCCTGGCTTGTCGGGTTTGTGCAGCTGTCGCAATCGCTCCAGTATCTTATCTGTAACATCAATACGCTTACTGCTATATAGAACGTTATCGCGCAGAATCAGGTCGAAATGCTCCTCTTTGGCAATATCCACCGTGGTTCTATCGATGAGCTTTTGCAGTTTGTTAATTTCGTCATTGCGCCGTAAATTAAAGTCTTCAATAAATTCTTCGCGTGCCCGTTTGATATCACGTTTGAGCGACTGGATCGACCGTTCATACTTTTTACGCGATGCGTCGGACATGATGCTTGCGTCACGAGCCTGTTCCTCATCGAGACGTTTTAACTCATTTTGCATTTCCACTATTTTCTGATCGCGTGGCGCAAACTCACTTTCCAGCTTTTTACGTGCCGCCTCGGCTTGTGGTGCGTCCTTTAACACAATGGACGTGTCGACATAACCAATTTTTATATCTTGCGCATTAACAGAAAAGGCAAGTGCAACCATGGTCATAAGTAACACCACATTCTGTTTACTGTTCATCGTTAAGATGTCTCCATCGGTTTAAAAAGCAGAGCCCAGTGTAAATTGGAATTTCGATGTATCATCACCTTCTTTTGCGTTACCCGGCTCAGCAAAACTGAAACGCAGCGCACCAACAGGCGTTAACCAAAGCAGGCCAACGCCCACAGAATAACGCAGTTCACCCAAATCTATATTCTGGCCCTTACCGTACACATACCCCGCATCCAAAAACACACTCAGCCGCGTGGATTTTTCCCGTTCTGAAAATGGATTCGGTAAATATAATTCCACATTTGTAACAACGCGCTTGTCACCACCCAGCGGATTATTTTTCAGGTCTTTCGGGCCAAGGCTGTTACCGTCATAACCACGTACCGAGCGACTACCACCGGCAAAATAATTTTTAAACGGCGGTAATTGATTAAGATCACCGTAACCTGCGCCATAATCCAACTCAAGGTTATACGATAAGCTATATTCGCCTCCCATTGGAAAATATTGAGTGTATTTCGCGCCCAATTTATAGTATTCCAAATCGCTGCCTGGCACCGTTGCCTCCACACCTAATCGAAATGATTTACCCTCATTGGCAAAGATTGCGCGATTGCGCGTGTCATACAGCCAGTTACTGGTAAGAAACAGTGTGTTATAAGTATCGCCGTGCGCCGCAACAAAATCCAATATCTCACCTGCAGAATTAGTGACAGACGTTACCAATTCATTATTTTCGAAACCAGCCCCTAATGAATAATTCGTGAATTCACCACTGGGAATACCGTAACTAAGCGAAGTACCGGCGGTATTGATAACATAATTACTGACGTTGGCCGCTTCCGCATCGACCTTACGTGAATAAATAGAGAAGCTCCGGCTTACACCTTCATCCGTTACATAAGGGTCACGAATGGTAAAATTATAATTTTTGGTCACCTGGCTATTATCAATAGTAATCGCGACATAATCGCCGGTGCCCATAAAATTTTCCTGGGCAATTGAGAAGTTGAGAGTAACGCCTTGTGTATCCGAAAAACCAATACCGGCCGTTAAATTTCCCGTGGGTCGTTCAGTAACGGAAATATTCAGATCGACCTGATCCTGAGCACCAGGAACAGGTGGTGTATCAATCGCAACTTCCTGAAAAAACCCGGTACGATCAAGCCGTTGTTTCGATAAGGCGATCTGTTTTGAAGACATCCAGTCCGATTCCTGCTGTCTTATTTCCCGACGAATAACCTCGTCTTTGGTTTTTGTGTTGCCACCGATATTGATGCGTCTGACATAGGTCCGGCGACCAGGGTCAACAAACACGGTAAGCGCAACGGTGTTGGAGTCATCATCAATTGAGGGGGAGATGTTGACATTTGCAAACGGATAGCCCAATTCCGCCAATTTATCGGTAATATTTTTTCGTGTTTCGATGATAGTCTTGCGCGAAAATACACTGCCCTTTTTAATTAACACGAGATTTTCGTATTCATTTTCTTTTAATAACAAATTACCGGCAAGTTTTACCTCGCGAACCAGGTATGACTTGCCTTCAGTAATATTAATCGTGACATAGACTTCATCTTTATTAGGTGAAAGTGCGACCTGCGTGGAATCAATGCTAAAGTTTGCATAGCCACGATCCATATAGTATGAACGTAAACTCTCAAGATCACCGGCAAGTACCTGCCTGGAAAAACTCTTGCGGCCGCCAAAAAAGCCAGTGCTTGCAGAATCGATATAAGTCCGTAATTTTTCATAGGCAAAGGCCGTGTTGCCGACGATATTAACCGCATAGACATCCGCCTCATCACCTTCGGCAATAACAATGGAAACCGCAACACGATTACGTTCTTGTTGATCGGCGGTGGTCGACACCCTCACTGCATACTTGCCAAGACTATAATATTGCCGCTTGAGTTCTTGTTCGATACTATCCAATATCGCCCGATCAAAAATGCGCCCTTCAACAATTCCTAAATCTTTTAAGGATTTCATCAATTGATCGCTCGGGATATCTGAGTTTCCTGAAATTTTCACCTCGGATATGGCGGGACGTTCTGCAACGAATATCACCAGCACATCACCTTCACGCTCAATTCGTACGTCCTTGAAGAAGCCGGTTTGATAAAGCGCGTGAATAGCACGTGTCGTATCTTCATCCGAGATTTTTTCGCCCACTTTGATCGGCAGGTAATTAAATACCGTACCAAGCGATATACGTTGCAGTCCTTCCAGGCGAATATCTTTTACTACAAAAGGGGCAAATGCAGATGCATTGGCCGTGTAGACAAGCGGCGCTAATAAGTACAAATATTTGTTCATTGCAAATTATATCCAGGCACGACCATACGCATAATGTCATTGTAAAAGGCCAGCCCCATCAAGGCGAATAACAAGGCCATCCCCAGTTTTTGCCCGAACAGTTCCACGGCTTCAGACACGGGTTTACCCGTAATTTTTTCAATTAAAAAAAACAATAAATGACCGCCATCCAGCACGGGGATCGGCAATAAGTTCATGATACCCAGGCTGATACTGATGACCGCAAGGAATTTCAGGAAACTTTCATAGCCATGGCTCGCCGCCTGGCCCGCTGCACTGGCAATCTGGATAACACTACCCACATTCCGCACGGAAAACTCTAATGTGACGATCTTCCAGAGTAACTGTAAGTTCAGGAGGGTCATCTCACCTGTTCGTTCAATGGCGCGAGTAAATCCCTGCCATACAGGCAATGAGTAGGTTATTGAGTGTGATTTAAGGATATCCAGATTCTTTGTATCTGTTGGCTCAGCAGGACGCATACCAATACGTGCCAGTGCCTTACCGTTTTCCACAGCAACATAATTAGTCACCGTAACGGTATTAACAATTCCATTCCGTTCATAGGTAATCACGATCGGTTTATCGTGATGCATTTGTAAATAATCACTGATATCACGAAAATCATTGATAACGTAGTCATTTAACTTGACGAGCTTATCACCTTGTTGCAATCCCGATTTTGCCGCAGGTGTATCTGCTACAACACTACCAACAATCGGCGGTATCGGTACTTGGTATGGGATAAAGCCAATCGTTTTTAATGGCGTGCTCAGATCGCGGTTAAGATTAATACCCTTCAGCGATAAGGTAAATGTACTGGTGCTGTTTGATTTATCTTTGGTTTCAATTATCAGATCCGTTTGATTAACCATAGCTGGCAGTACATTTAAAAACACCTCTTCCCAACTGGGCGTTATTTTGCCACCAATGCTGATGATCTCGGTATCCGGGATCAGACCCGCACGCGCCGCCGGTGTGTCCGGCAATACTTCGCCGATAATGGGTTTAAGCCCCGCCACACCAATAAGATGCAATGCCCAGTAGGCAACAATGGCAAAAATAAAATTAAACACCGGTCCGGCTGCAACGATCAGCGTTCGTTTCCAGATCGGCTGCCGGTTAAATGCACGTGGCCGATCGACATCAGCAACCTCACCTTCACGTTCATCCAGCATCTTGACATAACCGCCCAATGGGATACTGGCAATAACATATTCAGTCTGATCAGGACCCGCACGCTTAATCAGCAAGGGACGGCCAAAACCAATAGAAAAACGCAGCACTTTGACACCTAATTTTTTGGCGACCCAGAAATGTCCGAATTCATGTATCGCTACCAGCAAACTAATAGCAATAATGAACATCAATACTGTGTATAGGACTTCGATCATTGACTAAGAAACTCCTGTTTTTTTACTGTATGTATGGATATATTCATTCGCTTGCCACCGTGCCTGCTCATCAGCCTCAAGAATAACCGCCAGATTCGCCGCCACTGCCGTGGTAATTTTCGCCAGTACATATTCAACCGTTTGAAAAATCGTGGTAAATAAAATTCGTCGCTCCAGAAATGCCTGCACCGCCACTTCATTTGCGGCGTTGAGTATTGCCGGTGCCGTACCACCAAGCTGTGCTGTTTCCTGCGCCAAACGCAAACACGGATAGCGATTAAAATCAGGTCTGGAAAACTCCAGCTTCGCAACATCACACAGGTTTAATTCTTTCACACCGGAAGTCATTCGTTGCGGCCAGGCCAAGGCATACGCAATCGGCGTGCGCATGTCGGGTTGGCCCAGTTGCGCCAAAATTGAACCATCAATGTATTCAACCATGGAATGTACAATACTTTGCGGATGAATCACCACCTCAATCGCCGCAGGCGCAACATTAAATAACCAACAGGCCTCGATGATCTCAAGGCCTTTATTCATCATGGTGGCGGAATCAACGGAAATTTTCTTGCCCATGTTCCAATTCGGATGGGCGATGGCCTGTTCAGGCGTAACACTGGCGAGTTTATCAATGGTGAGGGTTCGAAACGGGCCACCTGAACCGGTTAAAAGAATTCGCTTAATACCCAAGTCAGGGTCATGTGTTGCATAATTTACCGGTAAACATTGAAAGATCGCATTGTGTTCACTATCAATCGGCAATAATTCGGCGCCGGATTGCCGTACTTCATTCATGAACACACTGCCGGACATCACCAGGGCTTCTTTATTTGCCAATAGAATGCGTTTGCCCGCTCGTGCCGCCGCAAGCGTCGCCGTCAGTCCGGCAGCACCGACGATCGCCGCCATCACATAATCAGTTTGTTGATGGGTAGCGACATCGACCAAGCCTTGTTCGCCGGAAAGCACTTCCACGTCCGGGCATGAAGTTTTCAACAACTGGCGTAACCGCTCTGCCGCAGTTGCATCCACCATCACCGCAAACCGCGGCTGATGCGCTATACACTGCGCGGCCAAACGCTCAACCTGCGAATGCGCCGTCAAGGCAACAACATAAAATTTTTCACGATGCCGCGCAATAACATCAAGTGTGTTAACACCGATGCTGCCGGTGGCCCCCAGAATGGTTATTCCCTTCATGGCAACCCCGTGAGCATGAGGCCCAATAAAAAAACCGGTGCTGCCGCTGTCAGACTATCAATCCGATCCATGATGCCACCGTGGCCTGGTAGCAACTGGCCGCTGTCTTTGATCCCCGCCCGGCGTTTAAACATACTTTCCGTTAAATCACCAAGAATAGAAAAGAACACCGTGATTAAACAAATCATCAGAAGCAAAAGTTGTTGGTGAATATCGAATTTAAGCATGGTGCTTACGATCAACACCGTAATACTGATCGCGACAATGGCACCGGCGACCCCTTCCCATGTTTTACCAGGACTCACGTGGGCCGCCAGTTTGTGTTTACCAAATTTACGTCCGACAAAATACGCCGCGCTGTCCGCGATCCAGATCAGGACTAACAACATGAACACCATTATTGGACCTTGTGTGTAATTATCACGAAGACCAACCAGTCCAACAAATGTTCCAAGCAGAATAATAAAGCCCACCAATCCCGTACCAAGCTCCACTCGACGCAAACCAGTGAGTGCTATTGATGGTGTCTGTTCACGATTAAAATACATAACCCATGCAAAACTGATTAACCACCAGATACCGCTGCCTATCATAATGGGTAATAAAAATTGAGTATCAACACGTAACAACCAGCTCGTTAAAGCCAGCAGCAATGCCAACATCAGGCAGTAACCAATTCGCCAAACAGGA
This sequence comes from Gammaproteobacteria bacterium, assembly GCA_031405795.1. GTDB lineage: Bacteria > Pseudomonadota > Gammaproteobacteria > UBA6429 > Thiohalophilaceae > JACQBC01. The sequence goes on along the minus strand of JANNJI010000865.1, from coordinate 3,842 downwards.
TGATGAATACCTGCGATACGCGACCACTCCCAGGCACCTAACAATAAAATACCACTGAGCACCACGGTAAATACCGTGTGTGGCAAGCTTAATACCGCCCAAATGACCATGGGCAACAGGAACAATGCCGTTATCAGCCGTTGTTTAAGCACGGTTACGTTGTTCCTTCTGGATAATCTGCTCGCCGGTATGGCCAAAACGACGTTGCCGCAGCGCAAATGATTGCAGTGCAGCAGCAAATGCCTGTTGATCGAAGTCAGGCCAGAGCACATCGGTAAAATACAATTCGGTATAAGCGAGTTGCCAAATCAGGAAATTACTGATGCGTTGTTCTCCACCCGTACGTATAAACAAATCAGGTTCAGGCAAATCGCTCATCGACAAGTGTTGGGTGATTATTGCTTCAGTAATCGCGTTCGGTGCAAGTTTGTTGTCGGCGACTTGTGTGGCGATTTTTTGCATGGCCTGGGTGATATCCCATTTACCACCATAATTGGCGGCAATGTTCAGCACCAGGCCTTTGTTATTGGCGGTTAAGGACATGGCCTCACGAATACGCTGTTGTAATTTTGCCGGGAACGAACCAAGTTCGCCGATAACATGCAGTTGAACGTTACTATTGTGTAATTTATTTACCTCGCGTTCCAACGCGGTAATAAATAAATCCAGCAGCAGGCCGACTTCTTTTTTCGGACGCCGCCAATTTTCACTGGAGAAAGCGAATAATGTGAGCGCCTGTACACCGATTTCGCCACACATCTGTACGACGTTGCGCACCGCTTCAACCCCCGCCTTATGCCCGGCAAAGCGCGCCGAGCCGCGTCGCTCCGCCCAACGTCCATTACCATCCATGATGATGGCCACATGTTGCGGAATCTTATCGGCAGGAATATCGGGTTTAAAACTACTTGTTTCTGACATTACCTAGTCACCTCAGCATGCTACTTCAAGGGTGCCGCAGCAGCCTGTTTTATCAGGTAAAACTGCGACTGTGTTTGACACACCCGATAAGAAATAAATTATATTTCCATCATGTCCTTTTCTTTTGCTGCCAGGACTTTATCAACCTCTGCTATGTATTTGTCAGTAAGCTTTTGAATTTCTTCCTGTGAGCGACGTTCGTCGTCTTCGGTGATGTCCTTTTCTTTTAACAATTCTTTAATATCACCCAATACATCGCGACGTACATTTCGAATCGATACCTTGGCGGCCTCAGCTTCATGTTTGACAATCTTAATCAGATCTCGACGCCGCTCTTCGGTTAAGGCCGGCATCGGTACACGAATCACTTCACCTGCACTGACCGGATTCAAGCCCAAATTCGCATTAAGAATTGCCTTCTCAATTGTCGCGGTCATCTTCTTTTCCCACGGCGCAACCGTCAGGGTTCGCGCATCAGAGGCGGTGACATTCGCGACCCGGTTCAGCGGTGTCTCTGTACCGTAATAGTCAACTTTCACCTGCTCCAGTAAACTGGGATGAGCGCGACCGGTACGTACTTTGGTTAATTCGGCACGCAACGAGTCAATGCTTTTTTGCATGCGTGTTTCAGCGTCTTTTTTTAATTCTGCCAACATCGTTAACCTCCCTACTCCACCAGTGTACCTTCGTTCTCACCTTTCACTATCCGCATCAAAGCGCCAGCCTTACTCATGTTATAAACACGCAATGGAATCTTATTGTCACGGCATAACACGATCGCGGTGGTATCCATGACCGCCAATTTACGTTGGATCACCTCATCGTAGGACAAGCGTTCATAGCGGGTTGCCTTGGGATCTTTTTTCGGATCAGCGGAATACACACCATCGACTTTTGTCGCTTTAAGCACGAGATCAACGTTGATCTCCACACCACGCAGACTCGCCGCACTGTCCGTCGTAAAATAAGGGTTGCCGGTACCGGCGGCAAAGATCACCACGCGGCCTTTTTCCAAATGGCGAATCGCCCGTCGTCGTATATAGTCTTCACAAACCTGATGGATCGGTAACGCTGACATCACGCGCACCGCCAGGCCGGATTGTTCCATGGCATCCTGAATGGCGAGTGAATTAATCACCGTCGCCAACATGCCCATATGATCGGCAGTGGCACGATCCATTCCAGCCGTGGCCAGGCTCACGCCACGAAAAATGTTACCGCCACCAATGACAATTGCCACCTGCACACCGGCCTGCACCAATTCTTTTACTTCCATTGCAATTTGTTTGAGTACTACAGGATCAATGCCAAACGCTTGCTCGCCCATCAACGCCTCGCCGCTCAGTTTGAGCAGGATGCGCGGATAGGCGAGTGCTGGAGCAGGTTTCATTGCTGGATTACTTTTTTACTTGCGCCATGACTTCGGCGGCGAAATCTTCCGTTTTCTTCTCGATACCTTCACCCAGGACAAGACAGTAAAAATCAATCACATTCGCTTTGGCAGCCTTGACCAATTGCTCAACGGTTTGATCCGGGTTCTTTATAAATGGTTGGCCCAGCAGGGTGATGTCCTTGAGAAATTTTTTGACCTTGCCCAATACCATTTTCTCAATGATGTCCGCAGGTTTACCGCTGTCCTGGGCCTGGGCGGTGTAAATTTCTTTTTCCTTGGCGATCAAATCCGCCGATACTTGTTCTTCGCGCACACACGCGGGACGGCTTGCCGCCACGTGCATCGCAACATCCTTACGCAATTCATCGGTGCCGCCCTCAATATCCACCACCACACCAATGCGCGTACCGTGCATATAACTGCCCAGGGTGCCCTTGGCCTTAATGATTTCAAAACGGCGCACATCGATTTTTTCGCCGATCTGCGCGGTGAGGGTCTTGATTGCACCTTCAACGGTCTCAGCTTTACCCTCACGCAACGGCATCGTCAGCAGTGCCTCACGATTGGCCGGTTTGGCCGCCATAATCCGTGACGCCACCGCTTCTGCAAAATTTTTGAAATCATCGCCCTTGGCCACAAAGTCAGTTTCACAATTGACCTCGACCATGATCGCGGTTTTGTTATCACTGCTGGTTTTAATAATAATCAGCCCTTCAGCGGCGGCCTTGCCCGCACGCTTTTCGGCCTTGACCAGACTGTTTTTACGCAGGTATTCAATCGCGGTATCCATATTGCCTTGGGTTTCGGCCAGGGCTTTTTTGCATTCCATCATACCGGCGCCGGTACGATCACGAAGTTCTTTGACAAGTGCTGCGGAAATTGACATGGTGTAAATCCTCTTTCACGTTTAAAAAAGGGGGCATGGCCCCCTTTTTCAATCTGATGGATGGGCAGCTTATTCGGCTGACGTACCTTCACTTTCATCCTCATCGGCAGCGGATTCTTCCTTGCCGTGTTCTGCGGAGGCCTTCTTGCTGGCCTTTTTCTTCACCGTGGCGTGGGTGGTATCCGGTCTGGGCTTGCCCGACATCGGTTTTTTCTTGCCGGTTTTTTTCTTGCCTTTATCCGCGATATCACCGGTTTCGTTCAATTCAACAAATTCATCATTGGTGCTACCGACCATGATGGTTTCGCGACCAACCGTAATGGCATCCGCGATCCCCTGGGTATAAAGACGAATGGCGCGAATCGCGTCATCATTGCCAGGAATCACATAATTGATACCTTCGGGCGAGTTATTCGTGTCCACCACGCCCACCACCGGAACACCGAGCTTGACGGCTTCAGCCACGGCGATTTTTTCATGACCGACATCGATCACAAACAAGGCGTCAGGGACACCGTTCATATTCTTGATTCCGCCCAGACTGCGGTTGAGTTTTTCCATTTCACGGGTCAGCGTCAGGGCTTCCTTCTTGCTGATACGCTCAAAGGTACCATCGGTGCTCATCGCCTCAATGTCTTTCAG
>JANNJI010000864.1:0-4658 GCA_031405795.1 Gammaproteobacteria bacterium | reverse complement strand
CCTGCGGTGATTGCATTGGTTGGTAAGTGGACTGAAGAAGGCCGTCCTTTGAAAAATGAAACCGACCACCATTTTCTCAAGCAACGTTTTTTAAACTGGGCGCAACTTGAGGAGATGACACGATCAGGCTTGGTCGAGGTTGCTTCGCATAGCTACGATCTACATTACGGTATTCTGGGCAATCCACAAGGTAACACCCAACCTGCCGCTGTTACCTTGCAATATCAAAGCACCCGCAACCAATATGAAACACTGGATCAACGCAGAACACGCACCCGGGCGGATTTGGAAAGAAATTCCAAACTGATTGCGCACCATCTCGGAAAACGCCCTCGCGTCATGGTGTGGCCGTACGGCGCCTATGACAAGATCGGAGTCGAAGAGGCAGCGCGTGCTGGTATGCCGATCAATTTTACTCTCGATGTTGGCCGTGCATCTGTGGCCAATACAGAGACTATACCGCGCGTTTTGATTAATAAAGAAATGCCGTTGTCTACATTTTCTTACATAATACAGTATGCACATCTACAATATAATACTGAGCCGATACATGCCATAAGAGTTAATCTCGACCGAGTTTACGATAGAGACCCGGAGAAGGAAAATAAAAATCTCGGAAAATTGATTGAACGTGTTCGAGAACTCGGCCTGAACACGATCGTGCTGCAACCATTTGTCACCCCCGGACACTCAGGCTTAATTGAAGAAGTATACTTTCCGAGTTCGGTATTACCCATGCGCGCGGACCTGCTAAATCGAGTGGCGTGGCAATTAAGGAGTCGACTGGGTGTCGCTGTATATATTCTGGCGCCGGTTACACGTTTATCCGTGCCTTTGAATGGAGGTCCAAGACAGCTTGACATCTCGACAGAACAAGATCGTAAACAGCTATTCAAACTCTACAAAGAGTTAAGCAGTCATAATCCCATTCATGGAATTATATTCACGGAAGCCCCCTCCTCGTCGGCTGAAATGAATATCCAGCAAGGTCTGCTTAAGCAGATTCGCCAGTACCGATCTTTTCAGCGACCACTGCACGACAGTGAAATATCGTCATTCGAGTTTCGTTTAAAATACGGCTGGAATTTCCAAACAGCGGAGCAAGGACATCCATTCGCCGTAATTGACGTCCCAGATAACCTCCGGTCTGGCGATATAAGGGAGTTTACACAAAGGCTCACCAGTAATAACGCTACGCTGCTATCACTCGCTACTACTGATTTAGATGATGATCGTCTGCGGTTACTCATTCACAGAATTCACTTACTACAGGATAACGGCATTAACAATTTTCTCCTGGATGATGACGGATTTCTTGATGATCCAGCTAAAGTAAATTCTTTACGTTCCGTCCTGTCGCTTAAAAGCAACCCCTACCTTGAGGTCGGCCAATGAGGACAGTATGGAAAGTCTGATCGACTCTGCACTATTTCGTATCGCCAGTGAATTTGTGTTCCTATATCCATTTGTCATGACACATGTCTGGATCATTGGCTCCCTACTCTATTTTTTCAAATGGGAGCGCCATCAACCATTGACTGTACCGGTGTTGTCTGAATACCCGCCTTTGTCGATCTTGCTGCCTTGTCACAACGAAGGTGATAACGTTCGTGAAACTATACATTGGCTTGCGCAACAGCAATATCCACAATATGAAATTATCGCGATTAACGATGGCAGCAAGGATAATACCGGCGCAATTCTGGACGAACTCGCAACTCAGTACAAAAAACTACGGGTGATTCATTTTACCGACAACCAAGGCAAAGCGATGGCACTACGCATGGGCGCATTGTTATCACCGCATGAATATTTGGTCTGTATCGATGGTGATGCCATCCTTGAACCCAATGCCTGTACCTGGATGATGTGGCATTTTCTATCGAATGAACGCGTCGGCGCGGTGACTGGTAATCCGCGCATACGAAACCGATCAACGCTTCTCGGACAAATTCAGGTTGGCGAGTTCTCCAGTATTGTTGGCATGATCAAGCGTGCACAACGCATCTATGGAAAAATCTTCTCGGTATCGGGTGTTGTCGCCGCATTTCGGAAATCTGCTTTGCATCGCGTCAATTACTGGAGCACCGACATGCTCACCGAGGACGTTGATATCACCTGGAAGTTACAGCGGGATCATTGGCATATTCGTTTTGAACAAAATGCCAAATGCTGGATTTTAATGCCGGAAACCATCGGGGGATTGTGGAAGCAACGCCTACGTTGGGCGCAGGGCGGTGCAGAAGTGTTGCTGCGCAATATCGATATTCTTGTTCGGTGGCGGGAATATCGCATGTGGCCGCTATTTCTTGAACTGTTGGTAAGTATGGTGTGGGTATATGCATTGGCTGCCGTCGGTGTCATCGCTATTGCCACTTACTTACTGGGGCTGGCGCATCTGCTGTCCGCCCCTGCAGGACAAGTTAATTTCGGTGACTACGTTGGCGTGCTTGTTTACACCAGCCTCGTACAATTTGCTGTCGGTTTTTATCTCGACAGCCGCTATGAAAAGAATTTATGGAAAAATTTTTTCTGGGTGATTTGGTATCCTGTTGCCTACTGGCTAATTGTCGCCTGCACTACCTTTATAGGATTACCAAAGGCTCTGTTTAAAAAACGCGGTCAACGCGCCGTCTGGATAAGTCCGGATCGGGGCGTACGACATGATCTTGACGTAAAGTAGCATCTTATCATAAAGGAGATTTTAACAATGGACACGAAAATGATCATTAACTGCAGGGCACCCTGTGTCTGGACACGGCTACGTGACAAAATACTCTATCTTTTGTCATTATTGTTGTGGACAACATTGCTGCTGCTGTTGTTCCGGGTAGAAATATCAGAATTGGTATATTTCTTTACTTCCTTTTATCTGGTCATGGTACTTCTGGTCACTGTGCTGCTTGTGGCATGGTCGCACTATCGAAAAACCGTTTTCCATTTTTTCGCAACCAAGCAGAATAGAAGGACTCGATTTACATTGCTCCGCCCTCACGTCGCTGCCAAATATTTCTGTATCGAAGAAAAATATTTATGCGTGCTACAGTACGAAAAGAGTACGGTTATCCGACACGGCAAAGATGGCCATATTTCCTCTGTATTGTTTCATCATCAACTGATCGACCTCCCGGTGCTGTTCGATGAGGATAAAGTGCAATATAGCGCAGTTGCCTGATGTAGATACCGGCCGAACATTTTCTGATAATCATGAAGTACCACTCTATGCGCCATCTATTTTCTTTCATAGTTTTCTTTCTTATAACTGTGCCGGTCTACGCAGAGGAGGACCATCGTGCTTGGCAACATGGAATAGAATTATTAAGCCTAAATGGGAAAAGTTTACTTATTTGGAGTAGCTGGGGAAATCCGCCCGCTTCGAATCCAGGAAAGGATTGGGAGCACGATATTTATTACTCATGGATTGACTCTTGTGCAAATATGGCGGCGCCATCCATTCTGATCGCAGGTCACGAGGCACAAGAACCTCCCAGTGTCGCTGTGAATAATCGCGGCAAGATTCTCCTCACCTGGGAAGACGGCAGTGACGGCATCAATCAATATGCCGCCCTCTTGGATGAAAACATCCAGGGCGCGAGAAATACATTTTTAATCCGGACAGGTGGTCATTCAGGACATGTCGCGGCAAGCAAAAATAAATTCCTGGTTACCTATAGCGAAGACTGGATTAACGACGACGATGGATTTCTAGGGCGGGGTACTGGAAAAAATCTCTTTGCACGTATTGTTGATGACGACGGTCATGCAGGTCCGGAGATCCGGGTCTCGCCTGGCACACAGCAGAAACGTGAAGACTGGCCATTGGTGGCCGGTTCAGAGAGCGGCTGGCTGATCGTATGGCAACGTTATCCAGAGCGAACACTGCATACTGTGGTTATCAGTCACTCTGGAACAATCCTGCGGCAGACACTGGTTGTGAAAGATTTGCGAGTGGGTTACCACTATGACGTGCAGTATATTCCTGCATTAAATTCTTATTTGGTACTCGCGACAACAACAACGGGTGGTGTTGCAATACTGATGAGTGTACATGGAAAAATAATTGTACGTAACGATAATCTTCCACCATTGGTGAGTGAAAGCCGCTTTGTCTGGACCAATGGGTCTGCCGGAGTTATAGGCGCTTACCCCATCGTGCCATCCGGCCTTGCCGTTATCCGCGTCTCCGCTGAGAAAATTACTCTGCAAAAAATCCTCCCCGCTGAATACCAGTGGGATTATACCGGAACCACAGGTACCTTTATCTCTCCTTCCACTATCCTGTTTGCCACACTCTCGACCAAAGGTTTGAAAATTTTTACCTTCGATATTTTAGAGCGACCCCATGTACCTCACTCGAAGTTGTGTACCACTGCAGGCAGTGAAAAGGCGTCTGAAACTCGAATAGTTTCCACTGTCGCCGAGTAGTTATCGCCGGTGGTTAATGGGTAAATGGACAACACGATTTATTTACGTATTTATATATGAAAAAACATTACTTCATTCGTACGTATTTCAAAGTAAAATACAACCCCAACAAACTGAACAACGCCGAAATGATGAAAACCATCGGTCGATTGAGATAATCCCAGACGAAACCACTGTAGAGACTGCCCACTGCGCCACCCGCACCAAAACTAATGCTGCTGTATAAGGCCTGG
>JANNJI010000863.1:0-1695 GCA_031405795.1 Gammaproteobacteria bacterium | reverse complement strand
CGCATAGACGGCGGTGTACAACAGTTTGTCTTCATCAATAACAAACGGTTTGGAAGTTTCTGTAACAATATCCGGATAAGGCAAGGCCAGCCAGTAATCATGTTGACGATGTGGCAGTTGTATGGCCTGTAGCTGCATGTTGTGGGTTGTCATGCCTTCAATTAATAACGTGGCGTTTTCAAGGTGATGCAGCTTGTCGCGCACCCGCGCCATGCCATAGAGCCAATCATCCACGGGGAAATCAATCGCCTTGTCAGTATGCAAATAACGCAGCAAATTGCCGGAGTTTGTCATGGCATTGTGCCACTCATCCGCCTGTGTCGCCGTTAGTGTAAATTCCGGAATCAGTTTAAAATCCTCGTGCAACAATTTATGGGCGGCATCGACAATGAGTTGCACTTGTTGTTTTGCCGAAGTGGCGGTGGCGTGTTCGGCTAACAATGCGGCGACGTTGGTGAGCCGCTGTTTGATATCTTTATTGAGATTTTCCGCACCGACCCGGATGTCGTCGGCGAAGACCAGTACTTGTTTGTATTCATCTTCAATATCCATCCCCACCAGATCAAAATCGGCAAGCGTGACCTGCTCCGTCGCGATGTCTTGGAACAAGGTAGAGAGGGTTTTTATCACCAGCAGATCACGCAGCCTGTCTAACTGGTCTTCATAGGCAGGACGTTGAATTGTTTCCAATTGATCTAAATAATCATCTGGCGGCGGCAACGGAATGGAACTGCTGGTGGCAATGAGTCGCTCGGCCTTCTGCAACACGGCGTATTTTTCCGCATCACTCCCCGCCGCAGGATAACTTGCAATTAGAAGGCTATATTTTCCGAGCCTGTCTTGCAGACGTGTCACCACACCTTCCACCTTTTTTATTAATTCGGTAAAGGTGCGCCGCTGCCAGTCATATAAAAACCCCGTGCCGGTTTGTTGCAGGCCGAAGCGGCCAACCTTAGCGAATATCCCGCTGAGGGTATCGATGAAGATATCGATATCCGTGATCAGGCCGTCAACATCTTCTGCTGTTATCATCGGAGTGATGTCGTTAATAAATGTCTGTAAGGGTGAAGTTGCTGCTGTTGGCAATGCAACAATGGCGTTGAGTTCATCCACCAACAGGCTAATCCGCAGTGGATCGAGGGACAATGTATCCTCTTCAGACTTTTTCGCCTCCAACGTTGACCTGACATCACCGCTGTTTAACGGTCTGGACTGTAACACCAGTGCACGCAGGCTGTCGATCAACGAGGTCAGTTCAAACAATGTGATCTTGTCCGTCACTGGCGTGGTATACAGAATATTGATCGCCGCATCAGGCCGGGGCGTGAACGTATTAATAATATAACGGTGAATAACGTCGTCCAGCGCCGACATCGCTGGTTCGCTGCCGGTATTCAGTAAATAGAGTAAGTCTATCGGTTCGAGTTGTAACGCCGCGACAGTGATCTCCTCCTCTTGCATCGCATCGGCATCGTGATCAAAATACTCAACCACACAAACGATATCGCTGGTGGCAGGCAGCATTGTTTTCAACCAATCATTCAAGGCGGGTTCCACCTTGCTGCGCGGTGAGGTATTAGCTGGATCCGCAGGTGATATACCGGTTTTAAATTGCAGTCCGACACGCTGAGTGATGGTGACACCGCTACGCGGAGTCTGGATCACATCCGGGGTGGGCGGCAGATGGCCTTTGCT
>JANNJI010000862.1:0-2412 GCA_031405795.1 Gammaproteobacteria bacterium | reverse complement strand
AACCAATATGGTAGCGGACGGAAACATCCCCATTCTTTCCAGCCAGGGTACCAAGGTGTGTCATAGGCAAACCAACCAAAACCATAGCCATATAACCAATCCCAATGTCCTGTCGGATACCAGCGGGTGTCGTGTGAATAGCGATAGATTTTATATTTCACCGTGCCGTTGCTGACCGGCTGGCCATAATAATATTTCGCGGTGACGTTGGCGGTGATGGTATCGCCCAATAACACGCTGTCTTGCGGTGCCTGCACCGTGACCTCGAACTCCGGTTTTTTATATTCTTCAACGCGGAAGCTTGCGTTGCTGTATGCACCAGAGTTCGGTGCCGTGATGGTGTAAACACCCAAGGTGGCATCAGCGGCCAGCATCAGCTCTGCGTTAACCCCGCCAAAGGCATCGGTGCGCAGGGTTTGATCAAATATCCTTTGTGAGCGCGGGTCGTGGATCTCGATTTTAATATCGCGGTTGGCGTATTTGGATTTAGCACTGCCGATCTGGTTGTAATCGGCTTGCTGCAGCCAGAGTTTGAATTTGACGGTATTGCTGGGCCGGTAGACCGGACGATCCGTGATCGCCAGGTAGGTGGTATTGTTGTAAGGCTGGTCGGAGTAATGACCCGACCAGACGCCGTGAAATCCCAGATACGCAAAACGCCCTTGGACATTGGTCGCTGTTAGCAGCCAGGAAAAATTACTGTTCTGTTCCTTTGTATCGAGGAGTAAAAAACCTTGGTTGTCGGTTTGTTTATCCAATTCTTTGACCGTGGTTTTGTAACGCAGCTTGTCCAGCGGTTTAGGCAAATCCACATAGTCACGTTTGTAACCGAAGAAATCCAGGTGCATATCGGCGATGGGTTTGCCGGTCTTGGCGTCGGCGATAAAATAAAAGGTTTTATTATCCAGGGGTTTTTGCACCACGACGGTGTCGTTTAACCAGATAATAATGCGGCTGACATTGCCGTCTTTGAGCGTGGCGGTGACCAGATAGGCACCGGCCTGGGTGACGGGAGTTTTAATTTCAACGCGGCGATCAAAATGATCGGCGAGCGGATCCAGTGCTTCGTCCCACGTTGCTATTGGTTTGCCGAGATAACGGCTTTCTTCCTTTTCGACCAGACGGTAACCGATGTTTTCGATATTGTATTTGTCGTAATCAAAATTCTGTGGATTACTGCTGACGTATTTTTTGACATCGGTTAATAGACGATCGATCTTGATCGGCGCGATGCTGATCGCCAGTTGTTTGCCATTGCGAAAACGGAATTGCATTTTCGCGGGGTCACCGGCGGCCTGGGCCTCTCCGGTTTCAAATTGTCCCCACGGTGCGGTGATGGCTTGCAGGCGTTCTTTTGCATGCTCGGTATAGCTGTTATTGTTTGCAATTTCCTGTCGCCAGTACGCCGCGGCTTTACCGTACTGTTGCCGATTTTCAAAGATCTCGGCCAGGGCTTGCAGGCCGATGGATCGATAGGCAGTACCGCTGGCGAGTTTTTTATAAAGTAAAATGTAATTGAATTCGTCGGGCAGATTAAACCGCTGTATCCCGGAGGCGAGGCGCGCCATGGTTTCGTTCTCGCCCAGGTCGCGCACGCTCAACATATTTGCCACGTCATTTGTCGCCGCGGGCTGCGCATGTCGACGTCGTGAATAACTGTAACTGGGTGTTAAGGTCTGCTCGCCGTAGAGGCGACGGAAAAAATCCGCCTTAAGGTAAGTGACTTGCTCACTGACGCTGGGATTGATCAATTGCGCCTGTTCCAATAACCAGCGCCAGCGTTGTGCGTCGTTCTCTGCCTTGGCATACGTGGTGGGTAAGGTAAAAAATAACGGCTTGCCATCGGCTTGGGCCGGAGCGCGAACCTCTGAGCGGCCGGAATAATAAACCTGTTGATCGTCGTAATCGGGCAAGGTGTCGAGGTCGGTTAATAATTGCAAGCGCCACACGGCATATTCATGTTGATAAAGGAATGCAGCGGCGTAATCAATGTGTAATCCGGCGATCTCAGACGGGGAGGCTTTTTGTTGCGCAAGGCTAATGGCCTGCCGGTACAATTGCAGGGCGCGGACCCGATCACGGGCGGTGGCATTCACCCGTTTGCCGTTGCCAACATAGTGGCCACGGCGAAATTGGTTATCGATAATAAAGCCATCGTGTTGTTGGGATAGATACTGTTGTGCGACGGCAGCAAATGCCCGCCAATTTTTTGCATGGACCTTCAGCGTTTGTTCCAATAAGGCATCGACCTTGTCGGTTTGTGCCAGTTGCTGGAGACACTGTATGGCACGCGCCAGATCATTGGGGAACTCGGTCTCAGCTTGTGTCGCTGGGTCGAGCAATAACTGCTGAAACCCGGTATAGGCCTGTTGATAATTACCGTCGGCATAGGCCTTTTCTGCACGCGTTCGT
>JANNJI010000861.1:0-1232 GCA_031405795.1 Gammaproteobacteria bacterium | reverse complement strand
CCGTTCAACACTCCTGAATCCCTGCGGTAATTTCAAACCACGCTGCGCGCGTTGACCTTTGTAGTGTTTGAGCTCCGTAGCATCCAACACTTTGTGGCGTTTACCGGCATAGACTTTGAGACTTTGACCGGGCATCACGACCGTCATCGCCGTCACAAATTCTTCGCGGCTCTTGGCCTTGTTGGCGGGAATATTAATCAGCTTTATGCCCTTGCCCTTGGGCATGAGCGGCACATCGCGCACTGCAAACATTAACATGTGACCTTCATTGGTGGCGGCAATCACCAGTGCCTTGTTCAGATCGGCCACTGGCGCGGCAGCTAAGGCGGCAGCGCCTTCTGGTATTCTCATGATCGCCTTACCGGCTTTATTGCGCGTGATCAAATCTTCCAGTTTGGCAACAAAACCATAACCGATATCATTACTCAACAAAAATAATTGCTCGGGCGCACCGGCGATCACACCGCAGAATTGTGCACCGCTGGGCGGATCAAGACGGCCAGTGAGGGGTTCACCCTGACCGCGCGCGGAGGGTAAGGTGTGAATCGGAATCGCGTAACTGCGCCCGGTGGTATCCAGGAACACCGCCAACTGATTACTCATGCTCTGTGCCATCTGTAGAAAACCATCACCGGCTTTGTAACTCAAGGTGGTCGGATCAATCTCATGCCCCTTGGCGGCACGCACCCAGCCTTTTTGCGACAACACTACCAGCATCGGATCGGAACCAATCAATTCGTTTTCACTGATCGCCTGCGCTGCCTCGCGTTTCACAATCGGTGAACGGCGGGCGTCACCGTATTTTTCGATATCGGCCTTGAGCTCCTGATGGATCAAGGATTTCAGTTTTGCACTTGAACCAAGGATGGCTTCAATCGAATCGCGTTCCTTAGCCAGTTCTTTTTGCTCGCCACGGATCTTCATCTCTTCAAGTTTGGCCAAATGCCGTAATTTCAATTCGAGAATGGCCTCGGCCTGGATGTCCGAGAGCTTGAAGCGTTTCATCAATACCGGTTTGGGTTCATCGTGCTTGCGAATAATCGCGATCACTTCATCGATATTCAAAAAGGCGACCAACAAACCATCGAGGATGTGTATACGCTTGATAACCTTGTCGAGACGAAACTCCAGGCGCTTACGCACGGTATCAGTACGATAGACCAGCCATTCACTCAACATTGTTTGCAGGTTTTTCACCGCAGGCCGACCGTTGAGGCCAACCACGTTCATGT
>JANNJI010000860.1:0-2841 GCA_031405795.1 Gammaproteobacteria bacterium | reverse complement strand
TGATCGTCGAGACAGCGGGCGACCGTGCGGCCGACGTGAGCCGCGCCCTGGCGCTGAAAGAAGTCTACCTGTCCGAATTGCGCCCCAGACAGAGCTCGCTGGAAGACGTCTTCCTCGAGATTACGCGGTTGTGGCGCCCGTTCCGGTAGAAACCAAATCGGTACAACCAATCGAGCAACCCAAGCCACCGGCTGAGGTGGCGACAACCACACCGCCGCCAGCAGGAGTTGAATCGGTCCTACCAGGTGATGTAGCGCCACCTGCTCAGCAACCACCCGTAGATCAAACAAATGTAGCACCTGCTGTTACCGCGCCTGATCAAAAAGTGCCTGCGACCGCGGTTGAACCTGTCAAGACACAGAAAGATGGCGGCTTCATGTCGGGCATCATGGCGTTTTTTGCCGGTCTCGGTAATGCAGTGATGTATCTAATCATTGGCGCTGTCGTGTTAGTACTGTTGATAATATTGATATTTGTTTGGTTGCGTCGCCGTCGCAATAGCGTCTATTTCCAGGAAAGTATTCTCAAGTCTGGTGGTGCAGCGGATTCGCAGATATCAGGAGTAATGGATCCAACACCTTCTTCGCCATCAAGTTTAATTCCCGGCGGTGAGTCGTCTTTCTTGAGTGATTTTGCAATTAGCGGCGTGAGTGCGATACAAGCGGAAGATTCTGAAGTTGATCCGCTGACTGAGGCGGATGTTTTCATGGCTTATGGTCGCTATGAAGCGGCGGAAGAACGGTTACAGGAAGCCATTAAGCAGGATTCAAAACGTGGTGAACTACGCGTTAAGTTGTTGGAGTTGTACACTACGACCAAAAATAAAAAGAGTTTTGAAGCTACGGCGGAAGAATATTATGCCGCCTTGGGCGGTGCTGCGAGCAGTAATCCGTTATGGCAAAAAGTGATTAATATGGGTGCGGAAATTGCGCCGAATAATCCGCTTTTCAAAGGTGGTTCAGGTGGTATGGATTCAGGGTTTGCGAATAGCACGACATTGAATGATAGTAAGGTGATGGATATCGGCCTTGATACCGGTGCGTTCAGTAAGAGTGATTTCGCCACCCCCACGCGTGTTAAACCTTTTACACCGCGCGCTGAGAAAACAGAAGATAACATGGACTTTAATCTTGATTTTACTGCAAAGCCCAATTCACCCGCTCCCGCACCGTCAAGCGACGGCGGTCTAGATTTTAATCTTGATTTCGGCGGTAGTACGTCCAGTGAAGCTGCTACCGATAATACCGGTGGTTTGGATTTCAATCTTGATATGAATAAAGATGATGAACCGACTGCGACTGATCTCAAGTTTGATATGGATAATACCAGCGGCCTGGATTTTGATCTCGAATCCAGAAGTGGTTCTAAAGGTAAGACCACCCCAGCGATGGATATGAATTTGGATGCGTCTGACGCGATCAATATCGATATGCCGGCAGGTGGCAATGAGGTCGGTACCAAACTGGATCTTGCCAAGGCGTACATTGACATGGGTGATCCGGATGGCGCCCGTAGTATTCTCGATGAAGTCATGTCGGAAGGTAGCGACGGTCAAAAGCAAGAAGCAAAACAATTGATGCAGCAGATTGGGTAAATGCGTTCGATGCATCCGGCTGTCCGGATGGCTGATTTATTTTTATTGATAGTCGTTGTTGCACATGCCCATTTGCCGGTATTGTTGGTTATAGCACTGTTCGCAATTGTGCTGTCTGGCAAACGGCTATTGCAATGCGTGTTTACCGCGGCACAGTTTGGTTGGCGGTTGCGTTGGTTGCTCGTGTCGTTACTCGTTTTATATCTCGCCTTCACCCCGGGTACACCGATATTTCCCGATTACTCCTCCTGGCTGCCATCATGGGAAGGTTTGCTTGCAGGCGCTGAACGCCTGCTGGCTTGGTCGGTGATGTTGTTTTTATTTTCTCTATTTCATCTGCACACTAGGCGTGACGAGTGGCAAGCGGGAATTTATTGGTTGCTTAAACCATTGGCATGGCTGGGATTGTCTGCGGAACGCCTGACATTACGCATGGTGTTAACATTTCATGCCGTCACCGCCATGCAACAAAATTATAAAGCCACCGATCTCACTGCGGCGAAAAAAACATGGCATAATTTCATTGCACGTTTATCATCGGTATTAACCTATGCGCATGAACAAGCGGAGCACGCTGAGCTTAGCCCTATTCAAGTAGAGGCGACTTGTCCTCCCACGTCAATGCAATGGCTGTCATTCCTGGTGTTATTCGTGGTGCTAGTGGGTTTGATATGGTTAGACTATTTTCTTTTTAGCAAGTAGATGGAATGTCAGTGGCATGCGCATAGCGGCAAAGGTTGAATATGATGGTTCTGCATATTGCGGCTGGCAGTGGCAAGATCATTGTTTGTCCGTGCAGCAAGTGGTCGAAACAGCGCTCAGTAAGGTAGCCAATGAGCCAATTCGTGTGGTCTGTGCGGGGCGTACTGATGCAGGTGTACACGGCTTGGGTCAGATAATCCATTTTGATACCCAGGCAACACGCGATATGCGCGGCTGGGTATTCGGTGCCAATGCCCATATGCCGGATTCGGTGGCCTTACTGTGGGCGACGGTTGTTCCCGAGACGTTTCATGCGCGGTTTTCTGCCGTGCGGCGCATTTATCAATACCAGATACTCAATCGTCAAATGCGCCCTGCCTTGTTGCATAAACGGGTAGCCTGGGAGTATCGGCTATTAGCCATTGATCGTATGCAAGCGGCGGCAACATTTCTCATCGGCGAACACGACTTTACTTCCTACCGTGCACAGGCTTGTCAGGCAAAAAATCCAGTGCGTACCTTATACCGCCTGGATATTCGGCGGT
>JANNJI010000859.1:0-5004 GCA_031405795.1 Gammaproteobacteria bacterium | reverse complement strand
TACAGGCGCAGAAACAGCAGACCCAAGAGGCTCGCGACCGTGATGAAATGCAAAATGCCAAAAAAGATAAATCGCTCATGCGCAAAAAAATAGCTGGAGGCGCTGACCAAACCGGCGCAGAGGGCCAGGATGAGTAACCGGCGACGATACGCAGGCCAACGGATCTCACGCTGGTGCGCCAGATACAGGCTTACCCCCATCACAAATAAAAAACTGCTGACAATGACCGTCCGGTAGTGCAACCAGAAGGGGTCGGTGTAAAAGTTCCAGTGCGTGAAACCGAAGAAATTCAGGTCAAAGCAAAAGTGGAAACTGAACATCATGACAATGGCGATACCGCGCGCGGCGTCAACCAAGGCAAAACGGGATTGAGGTGACATCATTCCATTCCTGGGGGTTTTTCGGTATTCTGGCCTGCCTGTTGAGTTTAAACAAGTTTTAGCGGAGATGTTTTAAGTGGATATGCGTTTCACAGCACTGCGTGCCTGGCTGACAGAAGTATTAAAACGTGATGTTATCGACATTTCACCGGCCTCCGCCGACGCCAGTTTCCGGCGTTATTTTCGCGCGTGTTACGCTGATGAAACCGCGATTGTCATGGATGCGCCACCGGATAAGGAAAACAGCCAGCCATTTGTAACAATTGCAGGCATGTTGCAGGTAATGGGTTTGAATGTGCCGCGGGTGCGCGAAAGCAATTTCCAGCAGGGATTTTTTCTATTAAGCGATCTGGGCAGTAGCCAATATTTGGCGGTACTGAACCAGAATAATGTGGCGCCATTATATGGTGATGCAATGGCGGCCTTGCTTACCCTGCAACGTGAGGGCAAGCCATATCAGAGTCAGTTGCCGCTTTATGATGAACAGCTGTTATGGAAAGAAATGCAGTTGTTTCATGATTGGTATTTAACCCGCCATTTGCAGGTCACGTTATCACACCCGCAGCACGCCATTCTTGATCGTACCTGGCAATACTTGCAGGGGGAGGCCTTGGCGCAACCCCGGGTCTTTGTGCATCGTGATTACCATTCACGCAATCTCATGTACAGTGATGGCAGTGTCGGCAAGAATCCGGGTATCCTCGATTTTCAGGACGCGGTGCAGGGGCCCATTACCTATGATTTGGTTTCACTGTTACGGGATTGTTATATCAGCTGGCCACGTGAACAAATTGACGGTTGGGTGCGGTCTTATCATGCTCAATTACAGGATGCGGGTATGCTGCACGCTGTGTCGGCGGATCACTTTCGCCAGTGGTTTGACCTGATGGGTATCCAGCGGCATTTGAAGGCCAGCGGCATCTTTGCCCGCTTGAATTATCGGGATGGCAAGCCGGGTTATCTGGCGGATATTCCACGCACGCTGAATTATGTGTTCAGCGTTGTGCAGGACTATCCTCAGCTCAAACCGTTTACCGCCTTGTTAACCGAGCTCGATATTCCCATGCGGTTGCAGCAAACAACAGCGAAGGTAATCAAATAACGCGATGAAGGTGATCATTCTGGCGGCGGGTAAGGGCGAGCGCATGCGGCCATTGACCGAACACACCCCTAAACCGCTGTTGCGTGCGGGTGGTCAGGCGCTGATCGAATACCATTTGCAGGCGTTAAAAACCGCAGGTCTGGTCGACATTATAATTAATCTTTCCTGGCTGGGCGAACAGATAGAACAATGGCTCGGGGATGGTTCACGTTTTGGTGTACGGATCCAGTATTCACAGGAAGGACCTATTCCATTTGAAACCGCTGGCGGCATTATTCAAGCCTTGCCCTTATTGGGTGATGCACCATTCGTGGTGGTCAACGCCGACATCTGGACAGATTATCCCTTCGCCCGTTTACCCGATCAGCTCACATCACTGGCGCATTTGGTGCTGGTGAATAATCCCCGCCATCACCCGCAAGGGGATTTTGCGTTCAACGATAATCGGCTGGTCAACGGCGGGGAACCGCGACTGACATATAGCGGTATTGGTGTGTATCATCCGCGTTTATTTACTGGCTTGAGTCGCGGTGTGCGGCCATTAGCCCCTTTACTGCGGCAAGCCATCGACACCAGTCAAGTGAGCGGCGAACATTATCCGGGGCAATGGCGGGATATTGGTACCATTGAGCGTTTGCGGGAGCTTGATGACCTGTTATCACATGATCGGAAAATTATTTAAAGAACGGTGGCTGGTCGTGTTGTGAGTAGTATCTTGCTTAAGCGTGTGATAATGTTGCGAAAAGTTGCGCTTTCTGCTTGGCCAGCTATAGTAATTAACAATATTTCCAAGGACTCACCCCAGTCGTCTTATGATGCGTAATCTTATTGTCGGGTTGTTCGTTTTTTCTTTACCGGGTTCACCCCTTTACGCGGCAACCATCGGTGCGCTTGAGGCACGTGTACGTGCGGGCGAGGTCGGCCCCGTGCTCGCCGAGTTGGATAGCTTGCTGGAGAAGCAGCCGGAGGATATTCAGGCGTTATTTTTAAAAGCACGTTTATTGGCACAACAAGACAAGACCGATGCGGCTATTGCTGTCTACCAACAATTAATCAAACAACAGCCCAATTATCCCGAACCCTATAATAATCTGGCCGCCTTATTAACAAAAAAAGGTGATCTTGCCGCCGCCCAAGCAAATCTGGAAAAGGCGATGAAGACCCACCCCAGTTATGCCGTTGTTTACGAGAATCTCAGTGCCGTGTATGTGGAGTTGGCGCGTGATTCTTATGGCAAGGCGCTGCGCCTGGATCAGGCGAAGAAACAAATGCAGCTTGCCCAACTCGATGCGTTACGTTTTATTCCAAATTCGCCGGCATTGACGGTGGCACAAGCTGAGCTGAAGCAAGTATCTGCACCGCCAGTGCAAAACAACACGCCTGCCAAACCACTGGCAACTCAGGCACAACCTGCGCCTGGTGTGATGCCGACGATAACCGAGCCCAGACAAGCGCCTGTGCCGCCGATACAGACTGTTGCCACTGTGGCGAAGCAGGATATTGCCAAAACCACAGCGGGTCCGGATCACGATCAGATCATCACGACCCTGCAAGGTTGGGCGGCGGCGTGGTCAGCCAAATCGGCCGAGTTGTATTTTTCTTTTTATGCCAATGATTTTAGCCCGCCTGGGGTGTCACGCAGCAGCTGGCAGGCACAACGCCAGGATCGTCTGCAGGAACCCAAATGGATCAAGATAGGCCTCAAGGATTTTAAAATTAAACCGCTGAAAGGAAAGCGGGTCAATGTGCGCCTCACCCAGGAATATCAATCCGAGGAGTACAGCGACCGGATTCGTAAAGAACTCGTGTTACACTATACAGTGGATGGCTGGCGTATTATTGCGGAACGTAAGATCGCCGCGTTGCCCTAACACAGGATGAAACAGATGAAGCATAGGTTCCTGATGATTGGCTTGGGTTTATTCGTCGTCAGCCAAAGCCCGCATAATCAACCGATTACCAGCATGATCCAACCTGCGCAAGGCCTGCCGCAGGTAAACCGCCTCTCCCTCACTAATGATCAAACCCAACATGTGCTGACCCGGCTCGATGCTCGGATTGAAAAATATCGCGATGACTATGAGGCGCGTTTACTCAAGGGCTTGTTATTGTTTCACACCGGCGATAATCCGCATGCCTTGGATGAACTGACAGAGTTAACCCGCTTGGTTCCGGACTTTCATCTCGCCCATCTGGTGCGTGGCGATATTATGGCTGCACGTAGCAACACCGTTGCCTTCATTGGCAAAGGGCCATTATTTGCAAATACCAACCGTGCCACCCAGGATCAACTCAGCGCCTTACAACAAGAAGCGTGGGCGCGTTTGCACGCCCATTTACAAGCCGTTGATCCACAAAAACTGCCGTTGTCTCTGTTGCAAATGGCGACGAACGTTAAACGGGTACTGTTAGTTGACAAGACCGCGCACCGTTTATATGTGTTTGAACGACAGGATCAAGACGCCGCGCCACAATTGGTTCGCGACTTTTACGTCAGCACCGGTAAGCTCGTGGGTAACAAACAAAAGCAGGGCGACTTGCGCACACCCGAAGGCGTGTATTTTGTTACTTCGTATATCCCTGATGATAAATTACCGGATAAATACGGTAGCGGTGCGTATCCGGTGGATTATCCCAACGCCCTCGACAGGCGCATGGGTAAGACCGGTGATGGCATTTGGTTACACGGTACCGAGCATATTTATTACAGCCGGCCACCGTTGGACAGCGAAGGCTGTGTGGTCCTGACCAATCTGGATCTGAAATCGGTCGCGCCATTTATTACCATCGGCGCAACCCCGATTGTGATTGCCGATAAGGTGAGCTGGGTTGATAAAGATCAGTGGCTGGCACAACGCCAAGGTGTATTGCAGGCCATTGAAGATTGGCGGCGCGATTGGGAGAGTCTCAACGTGGATCGTTACCTTGGGCATTATGGTCAGCAGTTCTGGAATGAACAATTCAGTTTAGCCAGCTGGAAAGCGCATAAAGCCCGCGTCAACCAGAGCAAGACTTATCAAAAAGTCAGCCTCTCGGATATCTCCCTGTTTACCTATCCGGTAACCAGTCAAAATGGTGAGAATCTGGTACTGGCCAGTTTTCGCCAGGGTTATCAATCCAACAACTTCAACAGCGAAACCAGCAAACACATGTATCTTTCACAGCAAGGCGGGCGTTGGCAGATTGTGTATGAAGGCCGCTAAACAAAAGTTTAGTAGCGAAGCCAGTACCACACCCTTCCCAACCATTCATGGACTAACTCATTCATTGCCGTGATCGAACCGGCGTGTGGTAGAAACAACATATAGCCGGGTTCTTCGGCGCGGGTATGGTAGCTGATCGGTGCGGGGATGACGGTGAATCCGGCGTGCTCAAATACTTGTATTGCGCGACGCATGTGTATGGCATGGGTGACCAAGACAATGGTGTTGATACGTTCATTGGCCAGCATGGTTTGGGAGAAGACGGCATTTTCCTGCGTGGTGCGGCTTTCTGATTCGATCCATTTGACAGTACCGAGGT
>JANNJI010000858.1:0-1355 GCA_031405795.1 Gammaproteobacteria bacterium | reverse complement strand
GAAGTAATGCCACCCAAGTCCACCTGGTTTGAACCCAAGCTGGCGGATGGTTTGGTGTCGCATATATTGGATTGACACAGTGCAACAGGTGTTACCGTGCCGCCGATTTTTGTTGAAATAAATAGCGGTTCCGAAGTCCTGTCTACCTTGCCACTCCTCACGGCGATGCCCAACATCCTGCCCCAAATACCTTACTTAAAATACGTATGACACATGTATCACACACTTTTTCAACAACGCCAACACCAGGGCTCTTGACAGTTTGAATTCGCCTAGTTAGCATCCCGCCCATCAAAAGAAAATGTATGAACCGTAGTTCTTAGCATCGGGGGACACCATGCAGGGAAAAGTCAAAACATTATTGGGTTTCGGAATTGTTATTGTATTGCTTTCCACGGGCTATTGGATAGGGAACAAGAAAGCGGAACCTATTGCCGAGATTCCTAACTGTCACCCACCGCTCGCGGATTTGGCACCAGACGGAAACATGTTTGTTGCATTAACACCCGACAAACTGGCGGTGACCATCTCTCAGTTCAACACGGACAAAAAACCGTGGGTCATCAAGCTCACTCACCCCGCCAGTGACATCATTTCAATCAGCAATCAATCCATCCTCATTTCCTACGGAACCACTGGGGAAGTAGCCCTGCTGAATATCGAAGGGGGCCAGCCCGAGCAAAAATTCAAGGTAGGAAATTTTGCCGGCGATATGTGCAAATCCTCCAACTCTCAGGCATTTATCAGTGACTCCGCCAGTGGAAAGGTTTACCAATTCGATCTCACCGCCAAGAGCGTCATCCAGACCTACTCATTAAATGGCAAGCCAACCTACATGAAATGGCGTGTCCCCGACGTAGAGCTCGAGGTCTTTGGTGAAAAAGGGGAATCGTTGGGTACCTTGAACATAACAGCAAAAGCGCAAGGTTGATCTACCTATCTGATCAGACATTCAATTTACGTAGCTCTTTTTAGGGGGTTAAAGTGAAATATCGGACAATTTCTAGCCTGTTAAGCGGTATCGTACTTTTTTTGAGTATCTCCGCCTCCGCATGGGCAACCAGTGCGAGTATCACCGCGACTGGAAGCCCCCTTATTACCGTCAACGCGAGTGGAAGTTTCAGTGTTTACATCCTCTGTGATGCCAACGGGCAGAACTGTCATAACACAGATGGTTCAGGCACAGTATCAGGCTACTTAGATAACAGTTATGTGCGCGCCGCCACACTGGCGGGACCGCGGCTCGCGGCTCGCGGCGCGGCCTCGACGACGTCCACCCCGGCCGCCAGATCCTCGAGCTCCAGCCGCGCGTCGACGATGTCGCGCAGCCGGCGCTTCGGATCCTTTTCGAGCGT
>JANNJI010000857.1:0-4903 GCA_031405795.1 Gammaproteobacteria bacterium | reverse complement strand
GCCAGCGAGTGATGACAGTAATGGGTGGGCTGATGATGGCCCGCCACGGCAGTTATGCGGAATATGTGATGGCGCCTGCCAGTCACGTGTTGGCCATTAACATCGATATGGCGTGGGCGGAATTGGCCTCGTTGCCGATGGCTTATTTGACTGCCTGGGGTGCATTGGATAAAAACCTGCGTATCGAAGCAGGACAAACGTTATTAATACGCGGCGCCACGTCATCGGTGGGTCTCGCGGCGCTCACTTATGCTAAGGCACGCGGCTTAACCGTAATAGCCACGACTCGCAGCGCCAACAAAGTAGAATATTTAAAGACCTATGGTGCCGATCATATACTGATAGATCACGGTGAAATTGCGGAGCAGGTGAGATCGCTTGTGCCGGAAGGTGTTGACAAGGCTCTGGAAATAATCGGTGCTGCTACCTTGAAAGATACGCTAAAAACATTGCGCCACTGGGGTGAGGTCGCGGTGATTGGTTTATTGGGTGGGCCGCCGGTGATGGAGAATTTTCATTTAATGGCTGATTTGCCTAACACGGTAAAACTGAGTTTCTTCAGTAGCGGTTTGTTGGGAAGTACACAGATGCCACTGGATAAGTCGCCGCTGAATTGGATTGTTCAACAAGTCAGTTCTGGGAAGATACCGAGCATCCTTAGCCGACAGTTTAACTTCTCTGACATTCAACAGGCGCATGCTTTCATGGAAAGTAATGAAGCCAATGGGAAATTGGTGGTGATATTCTGACAGGGAAGATTCGGCGTTGCGGGTCAGGGATAGACCGCTTGCGAGCATGTTGCAATAATGATGAGATATACAGTAAACAACATTTAGTTAAAAAAATTTCTGTCGCAGGCTCATTCGGCCGAATGAATAAGGACATGGTGATAAATTTACATTATAGTGTTTCAGTAATAAGATTAACTCGAATTTGTGGATAACCGGCTTATGCAAAGGTATTTTCGTTTCCTACTGATTTTTTGCCTGTTATTGTTTGGCACAAGCCATGTCTATTCATCAACGATATATAAGTATGATGTTGATATTCCCAAAGATTTAAGCCACTTCAATGTAAAGCTCTGTTTCACGTCGCCACCACCGGAATATTTGTATATTGCGAATGAAGATAAGGCCAGTCATTTCAGTAACATCTATCATATTAAACAAAACAAACCTTATCGATTAATACCGTCGCAACAGTATCTTGATCTTGCCGAGGTTAAACAAGGTGATTGTATCCGATATACAGCAGTGTTTAACGGTAATATAACTCATCCCTGGTTTAAGTCGCGACAATCAACGAAAGATCAAATACTGGTCGAGCTCAGCCAGTGGTTATGGCAACCGTCGGAAAATAGTGAGGTTGCGGTAACGATAGATTTTCATTTGCCGGAGGGGTTTGAAGTATCGGCGCCAGGGAAATTGCTTCGTTCATCACAGAACACACGTATCTACCAATTTCGTCGTCGCAGTGCGGATTGGGAGGGACGTATTGCGGTGGGGCGTTTTGAGAAAGTGATGAGAAATAACAACGGCTCCAGAGTTGAGATTGCAATGTTGCAGGGACGTCAGCAATTTAATCGAAATAAAATCCTTCTCTGGATAGATAGCAATTTAAATGCCTTGCGCCAGATCTACGGCCAGTTGCCGGTTAAATATTTACAATTGCTGGTCATACCCGTAGGTGCGGATCGTGAACCTGTTCCTTGGGGCGAAGTTATGCGAGGTGGCGGGGATGGGCTGCATGTTTATATAGATCAAACTCGTCCAATGACTGAATTCGTAGCGGATTGGGTATTGATCCATGAACTTGCCCATTTACTGCATCCCTCGATCAGTGGCAATGGCAATTGGTTATCTGAAGGTTTAGCCAGTTATTATCAGAATATATTGCGCGCCCGTGTGGGGGTGTTAACGGAGGCACAAGCCTGGGAAGCCCTCAATGCAGGATTTGAACGCGGACTACAAGGCACACTGGGGGATCGTACGCTTGCTCAAGTGACGGAAGCCATGATACGTGATCGACAATTTATGCGTGTCTACTGGAGTGGGGCGGCAATCAGTTTGCTGGCGGATACACGCCTGCGAATGGATTCCAAAAACAAGTTATCATTTGATATCGTTTTGAAAAAATTTGCGCAGTGTTGCCTGCCTGCTGATGATGAGTGGACAGCGCGGGAATTAATGAAAAAGTTTGATGAATTGTCCAATTCTAAAATATTTATTGAGCTATATGATGCACATGTAGATGCAACACACTTCCCGGATCTGAAAAATACGTATCAGCAGCTTGGTCTTAAGAAAGAAACGGCACACCTGCGATTATTGAATGCAGCGCCGGAGATTCAGGTTCGTAGAGGCATAATGCAGAAGAAATAGAATATTTGCCGGATCTGGCTGATTCAGCACCAAGCCTGGCGGATGCGGTTGATCCTGCAACGGGAGGTGCTATTAAAAAAGTGGGCTTTTTGGCAGTTTTTCACCACTTCTACGGGTGTTGACTGAGCTAAAACAGCTTGAGGAATCTCGCCGAGTGATCGTATGAGCATGGTGAGACTCTATGAAATCGTATCGTGCTCATTACACCTAAATATGAAAGGAAATAAGTGCGTTGCCCGCCACAAAAGTACGCGCCTGCTCCCGCGTTGGTAGTCCTTGGGTATGTAAAGTCACGATCATGCCTCCATGATCCCCACGTCACCAGGCTCATCGCACAGTGGAAACACCCTTTCGTTCAGGCTCATGTGTCATTGGACAAGGCTGACACGAACAAGTACGTTGGTATCGACAGCAACTCTCATTCTTTACTCGACCAGCCTTGAGCGGTTGCCGCGTTGATTTCCTCAATCGTGGCAACCTTTTTTGTCCGGCCCGCAAGCAAGCCAATAAAACCGGCAATCGTTCCAGTTTGCCGAGCGGCTTTGATCACGCCCCGACCATCGGGCAGCAAATCCAGCTCGATCTTTTCCCCTGGCTTTATTCCCAGGTGTTGCAACACGTCTTTTTTGAATGTCACTTGGCCCCGTGCCGTCACGGTTAATGTGGTCATAGCGTCTCACTGGTGCAGGAATGATAGGTTAATTGTGATGCAGAATCGCCTTACTGTCCATGTCGGGGGTGCCGGGCGATCCTTACTTGTATCTAGAGAGTCCTTTTGTGTAGCAGTATCCCTGCGAGTTAGCCGGGGGAAGGCAGTCCTAAACTGTAGCAATATGCTCCTTTTCTGTAGCACAAATGTTGCTCCGTAACGTCTTGTACCGGGCGTTGGTGACACCTGCAAAACGTAGGGGGAACAAGGCGAAGGTATTGGAAGAATCGCAAACGCCGACCGAGCGCCGGGCCTCAATGGCTAGGTTGCTTCGGGGTGGTGGTTTTTCAGCGAAAAGGGGGGTTATACTTCCTATACTCCTGTTTGCTGTGGTGAACCAGCCAGATGACAATACCAATCATGAACGATGCAGAGAAACCAGCGCTGAGACCAGCGAACGAAAATCCTTGGTATTGGCTCGCAACATTGTACGGAGAATGGAGCAATGATTTGGAGAAGCAAGACCCAGACATTGCGCTAAAAAACCGTATTGCGTGGAACCGCTGGTTTGCCAAAGAATTGAGTGCAGAGCAGCGCGAGGAACTTCTGAAGAAAGGAGTTTCGCCCGAGGAACTCGTGCCGTGGAACCCAACAGAAGAAGCCGAGCTTGTCGTCGCCCTCACAGCCCGATCAGGTTGCAAGAGTCAATCGCTACCCGACCCAACAAATATTCCCGACTTCTCACATACCATTTTTGATAACCACGTTTCTTTGTTTGGATTTCTTTTTCCTAACGGTGCTACCTTCACCTCGGCGACGTTTTCAAGGATTGCCGACTTCCGCTCGGCGACGTTCACTGGGGGTGCCTACTTCCGCTCGGCGAGGTTCACTGAGTATGCCCACTTCGACTCGGCGACGTTCACTAGGTATGCCGACTTCCGCTAGGCGAGGTTCACTGGGTATGCCGAATTCCGCTCGGCGACGTTCACTGGGTATGCCGAATTCCGCTCGGCGACGTTCACTGGGGATGCCTACTTCCACTTGGCGACGTTCACTGGGGCTGCCGACTTCGGCTCGGCGATGTTCAATTCAATGATCTATTTCATTAATTCTGAATTCACGGCGAAAACAAGCTTTGCCGATGCACACTTTATTTCAGAGGCTCCGGACTTTCGTGGCGCGAAACTGCATGAAGCAACGGAATGGCATGGCGTAGACTGGCCATCTGCGCCGCCAAACAAAACGAACGCTCAAAATCAGGTGTACATTTACGAACGTCTCAAGCAGGAGATGGAACGCCTAAAGAAACATGAGGATGAGCAATTCTTTTTTCGTAAAGAGTTACGTGCGCGGCGCGAACTGGCCTCCTTTTGGTCTGTGGCGCGGCTCCTTAATTTTCTCTATGAGGTATTGAGTGACTATGGCCAGAGCACGAGCAGGCCGCTGTTTTGGATGTTAGGAATCTTCTTAATTGTGAGCGCCATTTTTGCTTGGGCGCCTGACATTACTGGAACATCCATGACGATACTGCACGCGGCAAACCTCAGTTTTTCAAATATTTTTATGATCTTTCCTATTCATAAGACAACCATGACACCTGATGTGTATACGACTTTGTCGAGAATAGCGAAGATCATCGTCTTGGTGGAATCGTTTTTTGGCACGCTGCTGCTCTTTCTTCTCGGCCTCGCACTGCGCAACCGATTCCGGATGCGGTGAATGTTAAAAGCCCCCTGTGTCAGCGTAGTTGTCGCCTCAGTTGAAGAGCCCCGCCGGGCGTTGCTCGGTGGGTGATCTGGGGGCGATGGAGCAGCACATGACCTCGCCGCAGTACTCGGAAGCGTTCAAGTCGAAGCTCGTCCGCAGGCTCACC
>JANNJI010000856.1:0-8684 GCA_031405795.1 Gammaproteobacteria bacterium | reverse complement strand
GTTGTTGTGGCGGGGTGTCATTCGGATACCCGGAAAGACCAGGCCAGGACAGACATCATTGAGTATAACCAACACCAACCCATCGAGTGGACGCCGGATGGGCAACATCTGCTGATCAAGAACCGCTGGTGGTATACCCCGGTCGACAAAACATTTACCGCCATCGCACAACCACTTGCCGCCTTGAAAAGTACCGATGGTTATTGGGATATAAGGCCATCATCGGATAGTCGTCGTTTAATGTGGTGGGATACACAAAGTGATCGGATGCTGATCAGTAAAATAAACGAGTCTCCGACGGCAGTGATATCCATACCTACATGGTTGAGTCTGGAAGCGGGACAGCAAGAAAATAGATTTAATACACCATTTTGGTTGGACAACAAGAATATATTTGTACAGCAAACCAATCTTCAGCCTGTTTCCGAGTTGGGTAATATCGCCTGCGGCATGTTTAACACGGAATCACAACAATGGGTCAGGCTGCAAGACAAGGCTTGCATTCAAGCCGCGCTTTTCACGGTGGGTGGTGTAGAGTATTTGCAAGGTCAAACCTATCTGGTTTACTCATCAGAGGAAGGACATAGTGGCCTTGAGGTGATGAACATCGATGTTGGTAAAATACAGCAGACCGTACACCTCGAACTGACATTCGGTACCGTCGGTACTTTCGGCACAGAGTCTCCTAAAGTTAAATATCGAGATATCGAACACATTTGGCTTCTATTCCGGTGTGAACTTGATCCGACTCAGGAAAGGCAGGAATGTGCAGAACATTCAACGGGTCCGGCATTGTACAGCTGGGCAGTCAGCAAGAAAAAACTCCGCTTACTGCATTTAAATCTTCCTGATAAGATTGCGATGTCACACGTACACGATCAGATGGCCTGGTTAGACAAGGAGGCGATTTGTGTTGGCAATCCGGGTGAGAAAGAGTTCCCCTCCTGTACACCCTTGCCCGCTATTCAACGGTAAAATTCAGTACGCAATTTTAGTCAGTAACCCGTATAATCAGGAACACGGGATCACCCTCAATGATGTGAGAAAACACCGCATTCAGTATTCTTCGGAATCAAACTCAGTGTTGTACTTGCGACTTCAATTCAGAACCTTGTAAAGGCCTATAAAATATGCATAAAGAAGAACAATTAAATAGTCTCAGTCACTTGATCGGCGCGGTCGCGGCACTGGCGGGTTTGGTCGTGCTGGTGGTGTTTGCCTCGCTGCAAGGGGATCCCTGGAAAATCGTGAGTTTCAGCATCTATGGTGTTTCGCTGTTTTTGTTGTATTTGTTTTCTACCTTTTATCATGGGCTGCAAGGCAAAGCAAAAATCGTCTTTCGTAAATTGGATCACATTGCAATCTATTTACTGATAGCAGGTACCTATACCCCTTTTACTCTGGTGAGCCTGCGAGGTGCGTGGGGCTGGTCAATATTCGGCGTGGTGTGGGGATTGGCGATTGTTGGTATTCTGGTGGATTTTTTTGCCAGCAAAGGCCGACGAATTTTACCGATTGTGATTTATATCTTGATGGGCTGGATCGGTATCGTGGCAATTAAACCCTTGTTAGCATCGTTATCGCCAGCCGGTTTTATCTGGCTGTTATCCGGTGGTGTTTTTTATACACTGGGAATTGTCTTTTACGTGCTGGATAAAAAGAAGCCTTATTTTCATGCGATCTGGCATTTGTTTGTGTTGGCCGGGAGCATCAATCACTTTATTGCGATTTTATTCTATGTATTGTAAGCGATAGGCTCGGCTTATGATGTATTGAGTCACCGCAAATTATTCCAATAAAAGCTATGGCACAAGGTTCGCGTAAGATTCAGGTGATTCTACTCAGTGTATTGTTTGTTTTTGTGCTGGCGGTGCTCTCGCAAAACAATGAGCCCCAGGAAGAGAATGCGGTCTATGTGACGGTGCTGGGTTTTTCCGTGCATACACCCGATTCGCATAACATGCAACTTCTGAGCAGCCCGTCCGCCTGCCAAATGCGTGATATCGGACATCTCACTGTGGAACAGCCACTACTCACCACTTTTTTGCAGGCCAATTCCGCTGATGCCACGCCAATACGTTTACCTGTATTGAAGAATCACTATACCGTTGTCGATTGGGCGCAAACGCGAAGGTTAAATGACTCAATGGGCGAGTTAGAAAAAATTCGTTCCACCGAGGAAGACGTTGTCATATTATCGCGGGTCGGTTTTGATCAATCACATCGCCAGGCGCTGGTATGTATTGCATCACGGTCGCGCGGTACTTTTTATGTGCTCCGCAAGGAAGCGGATACCTGGGTAGTCGTTTCATTGATCGATACAGGGACACAGTAGCAACATTGCCCTCTGCCGCAGGGAGATCACCGATACAGTTTTGTTCTGATATAATTGCGCAAGGTCAGCACGATTTTAACCGTGAGTGTTTTGTTCAAAGAAGGCGAAAAAAATCTATCATAACCCCTGGCTGGGTGGCTAAAGTAATATACCCAATCAGTCCAACGGAATAGGTATTTACGGCTTACGTGCCGCAGGAGGATTAGCAAATGAGTTCGGGTACAGACAAATTAGCAAAAAAACGGGAAGAAGATCGTCTTTTATTAGCAACACAGCGTCAAGTATGCATTGATGCTATCCGCGCTGCATTAGCGCCGGTGCCGACGCCAGACAGCCAATATCTTTATTTCGAAGTACAAGAACATGCAACGGTCGTGGTGTGTACGCGCCGGGAAAACGTTCATGATGACACCTATGACGAGTTGCTGGGGTACTACGGCTTTGCAGAAGCGCTTGCGCTGAATGCATTTTTCATGGGACTTGAGCCGATTGAAAAAGATGAGCCAGAACTCGACGAGGGAATCCAAGAGTACCAACAAATGTTCATGGATTGGTTCATCGAATGCTGGAATGAGGCGGATAGGGCGGATTACCCACTGCCGGTTCATTTGTTATGGCGATATGAGCCTGAGGGTTGGGATCTGAAAAACGGTACACTGATTGATGTTGGTGAGCTGGAAGATAACTATCCACAGTTTTTTGATTTAATGCCGGGTGGTACGGGTCCCGCATTTCTATGTCCGGCATGTGGCACATCTAATCCGACTAGAATTGATCCATCTTCTGGTAGCTCGGAGAGCGGGCTTGTTCCTTGTATAACATGCGGTATCAAACTCGAAATGAATTACAGCCAGAATGAGGATGGTACTCCGGATTGGGATATTAAAATATTATCGATTAAATCACTGCTGGAGTCTGCTGGAATAGATCCAATTGCTAAGTTTGTAAGTGGGGAAAATGTTCTATCGTTACTTCTTGTTTCCTGGCAACAGGTAAAATCAGCATATCCAGAAATAAAGGCTACTCAATTGTCGCTACTTGTGGACTATGCGCTGGACATGGAGCCTCCTGCGGACTGGAAGTCTCTGGCAGTAGGATGGCTGGAAGCTGATCTTGCGATGACGGATGAAACAATGAATAAATTAGTTTTGCTTGCGGATGACAAAAGGGTTCCACGGAGTTTGCGCGCTAGAATACAAAAACTAATAAGTAAAATCAGCCAAGATTAGCCTGGTTAGATATTTTAATTTAATCGTCGGCTCGCTCCTGTTTATGAAACACAACAATGGCGTTAACTGAATGAAACAAGTGTCCCCATTAACGCGCCGACGAGCAGCATTTGCAGTTATGCTTGTTTTTGCTGGTATTGGACTATTTCTTTGGCTCAAGGCAGAGCACGTTCCGACCGTACCGATTCAGACCGCACAACAGTTTATCGATTATCTGCATGCCAATAATTATGAATCTGCCATCGCGCTCACAATGAGACATGCTTATGTTGGCACAACTCCTCAAGAACTCGCCGCCATCTCTCGCCGCCAGCTGTGCCGCGTGACGCAGATGGTTGGCACATTCCCGTTTCAATCCAATGGCAACCGCCTGCGTCGATGGTTTTCTGGCAGAGAAGTCGAAATGCCGGAAGTGCATGTTGAATTTGTGGGGGAGTGTCTGTTTCGTGTGACCTTGCGCCCTGTCGGTGGTGATCAATGGAAAGTTTTTAACTTCGGGAGTCACGCCGGATGAGTCAAGACGTCTTGTATATCCCCGATTACATTTGTTGCTGGTATTCAATGCTCGGACGCACTGTCTTGGTAAATTCTTTCAACACAGCGAAAATTCGGCGGTGGGACTTAAGCAAGCTGGATATTTGCAGGATTAGTGTATATGCTTTCTTAGGTTCAATATAACTAAAGAGGGAATTTAGCCATGGCTGAGGTCAACGCACCCTGCACGCCGGGGGCAATCGCTCAAGCGTTGGGCATCGCCAACGCGAATGAAATACCGTCGATGAATAACCGGGATCATAATTTCGCTACCTTCGTAAAACAACATTTTCTCATTGAAACAAACATCATGGAAGATTTGTACATTTATTCATGGCCGGAACACGGCCTCCTGTATCTCAAAGCCTACAAAACCTTGCAGGAATACGCCAGAACGCCCTACGGGGCAATGATGATTAAAAATATCTTACAGGATCACAAAATACCCGGCAGGGTGCGATTTCTCGTGCGGTGATTCAATGACAGAGCAGCGGCTGGAGCGACCGATTTTATTCAATTTCCTGACGGGTTCCCTCTCAAGACGGTATTGGCGAGCGGTGAAATTGTGGATCCGTTGGCCATCATCCACCACGAATTTGGACATACACGTTATTTTTCTGGGCATAGGCCAGGTCGATTAGTCACGCTTCAGGACGAGCGGATCGCGGTAATTAACATGGAAAATCCCGCGAGAATGTTCAACAAAAATGAACCCCGTTATGCGTATTATCATCCCGAAACAAAGATGACCATTAACATCATCACCGGAGAAGAAAAAGGGGGACTCTGGGTCACAGATAAGGCCGATCCACGTAAATGGGTAGAAGTAAAGTAACAGGAGCAGTGGCGTCATGAAACGGATCATCTTCATATCAATTATTTTATCAATTGTTGCTTGTGCCAATAACAATGCCGACTTTGTGGAGAGTGATAAAATACACTTACTCTTTGGCGATGCGGAATATGCGCGTGTGCATGCAGGTACGCTCGATGATAAAGAAAAGATCATTTCTGATCCCTTCAACATGATTTTTTCCATTCACATGGACATCGAGAAGGTAACGCAGGTTGAAGTGAGCGATGTATCATCGAATAATCATGTATGTAGTGATGACGAGGCTCCGCTATCACCTGCGTCCATCGCTTCTTTCACCCTCAATCCCAAGGCAAACATTAAAAAGATCGACTTCCGTTATATCCGATTACCGTGCGCCGCGTATCAGCATGAATTTTATGTCATGGTCAAGGTGAAATCGCTGGAGGGTAATTATTTTATGAAAAAGAAATTGGCGACACTTATCGATGTCCGAGGGGATGGCTATCCGTAGCAAACTATCGAATTTTAAACGGCAGATAAGTGCTAAGGGGCGATCAGACTCTGGAAAGTATCAGTATTACGAGAAGACTTTGCAGTGCAGCAGTAAGAATTAACCACATTTCCTGTGAGTGACGGATGGGAGACTGTCTGCAAACTGTCAACGGGATGTGAAGCTTGTGGGATAGGGTGTATATACACTGACACACGACGAAAGCCTGGCGGTGGAACTCAAGCAGGCTGGATATTTGCAGGATTAGTGTATATGCTTTCTTAGGTTCAGTATAACGAAAGAGGGAGTTTAGATATGGCTGAGGTCAACACACCCGTTAAACCGGCGGTGAAAACCGAACAGGAATTACGTGCACAACGGGAACAAATTTATTGCAAAGAAACCAAAGGCGGCGCACCCTGCACGCCAGGGGCAATCGCACAAGCGTTGGGCATTGCTAACGCGAATGAAGTACCGTCAACAAACAACCGTGATCATAATTTCGACCAATTCGTAAAACAACATTTCCTCATTGAAACAAACAATATGGAAGTTTTGTATATTTATTCTTGGCCGCAACACGGCATGATCTATAAAAAAGCCTATCAGGCCTTGCGTGAGTATTCCCGAACACCCTATGGGGGAGTGATGATTAGAAACATTTTACAGGATCACAAAATACCTGGCAGGGTGCCCTTTAAAGTCCGACTATTCGATGAGAGAGAAGCCGCAGGGCAGAGCGATTTTATTCAGTTTCCGTCTGGATTCCCATTAATCACGGTACTTAAAACCGGCGATAAGGTTGATCCTCTGGCGACGATCCACCACGAGTTCGGTCACACACGGTATTATGCCGGGCATAAACACGGCGAATTAGTATCACTGCAAGACGAGCGGGAAGCGGTAATGCGCATGGAGAATCCAGCGCGAATGTTCAACAAAAATGAGCCGCGTTATGCGTACTATAACAATAATGATAAGGCACCAATGACCATTAATATTATCACCGGAGAGGAAAAACCCGGCATCTGGGCCTTTGATAAAACCGATCCGCGTAAATTGATAGCACCGAAGTAAAAAAGTCTGCGCATCATGAACCGAATTATCCTTGCCGCCTTATTGTTGTTTGTTTCCGCCGCTCATGCGGACTATCCCGACTATGAGAATACCGATAAAATACACCTCTATGTTCTGGGAAAAAACGATAAACGGCATGAAGAAGAATTCATCGTCAATGGCCCCACCGTAACGGTGTTTATCAAGATAGACTTGGAAAATATCACGCAGGTTGATTTTATCGATGTATCCACTGCGATAGAATGCCGTGACTGGAAACCCTCCCCTCCCGCTACGATTGCGGCGTACAAAGTCGCACCCAACGAGACCACGAATCTGAAAGAGGCGTGGTTTCACATGCGGCTCCCCTGTGGCGCATATCACGACAGATTTTATTATGTTATTCAGGTAAAAACGTTACAAGGAAATTATTATAGTCGAAAAAAATTCCCGGCGAAATTAATGCTTCGCCCTGGGCGCAAAGGAACAACGCCATGAAACACCTCATACTTGTTTTTTTATTGATGCTTGCATCAGAGTCTTATGCGGCGTATTCCGGCTATGTGGAAACCGACAAAATACGCCTGCTTGTTTACGGGGATGACAAGGAAGCCCATGAAGAAGAAATACTCGGTTATAATCCGCATGCGCAGGTCGTTATAAAAATAGATCTGGAGAATGTCACGCAGGTTGAATTCAATGATGTGTCGGATTTAGCAACTTGTTACGATTGGGCACCTTTCTCGCCCTCTACCATTGCTACGTATACACTCGATCCAAAAGTAAAGATTAAAAATATTGTGGTGCGTTTCCTGTACCCCTGCGCGGCTTATCAGCAAGCATTTTATTACGCGGTTAAGGTAAAAACCTTGCAGGGTAATTATTTCATTAGAAAGAAATTCCCTGTTAAACTTTTATATCGTTTTGGTGGGGATGGGCCGTGACTATTATTCAAGGGAATCCTGTTACAAATGTGGTTTGTCATAATCAATGTTAGACGCAATAAAACGAACTGAAAAGGGAGGTACCTGGACCTTCGATAAAACCGATCCGCGTAAAATGTTTAAACTAAAATAAATAGAACAGGTACGCCATGAAAGGGATCATGCTTATATCGTTATTATTTATTGTTGCATGTGCTGGTATCAATGCTGACGATGTGCAAACCGACAAAATACAATTACTCTTCGCTGATTATGATTATAAGCGATTGCACGACGGTGCCATAGACGATAAAGAAAAAATAATCCTGGATCCGTTTAATGTGACGTTGGCCATTCGCATGGACATAGAAAAAGTAACGCAGGTCGAGGTGCGCGATATATCGTCCGACATGAAATGCCGACATGATGAGATACCTCCATCGCCGTCGACCATCGCGTCTTTCACTCTCAATCCGAAAGCAAACATTAAAATGATCGATATACGCATCCAGTTGCCCTGCGCCGCGTATCGGCGTGAATTTTACGTCATGGTAAAAGTAAAATCCGAAGTAGGTAACTATGTCATGAAAAAGAAATTACCTGCTATCATTAGTAATCCGTTTGGGGATGGGTTGTGATCTTCATTTCCACCCGTTCGCGGCAGGAAGCTTCTGTGTAGGAGCGGTGATCGGCAAGTACCAAAAGGAGCCTCGTAAGTGGTTGCAGTGATGATCAGTGATATCAAAGAGATGCATGATGTTGTTTTATGAATATTATTTACGATTTGTCATAACGAAGATTAGGCGCACCGAGAATGTTACAGCAATATAATAGTGAACAAAGCCAATAGAGCCCTTATTGCTTGGAACGGACGTTGTCCAAATGGGCTTGTGTCTTCTGGGTGGACGGATGCGCCGATCCCAGTTTCGCCTGGAGAACCTTTAACGCCTTTTCAAAATACGCGATGGCCTTGTCATAGTCGCCTTTACTGTTCCAGGCCAAACCTAAGTTGTTCCACCTCGTCGCCACACTCGGATGCGTCGGCCCGAAGGTTTTCAAGTCACTGGCCAGCGCCTGCTCGTAATACGCGATGGCCTTGTCGTACTCGCCTTTACTCCTCCAGGCCTCACCTAAGTTGTTCCAATCAATCGCTACATCCGGATGCGTCGGCCCGAAGGTTTTCAAGCTACTTGCCAGCGCCTGGTCGTAATACGCGATGGCTTTGTCGTACTCGCCTTTACTGTGCCAGGCCGACCCTAAGTTGTTCCACCTCGTCGCCACACTCGGATGCGTCGGCCCG
>JANNJI010000855.1:0-2647 GCA_031405795.1 Gammaproteobacteria bacterium | reverse complement strand
ATACCAGATTACCAATCCATCATGTTACCACTGCTGCAATTCGCCAGTGATAATAAAGAACATGCTTACAGGGAAGCAGTTATATCCCTCTCCGATCAATTTAAGTTAACCGATATGGAGCGCAAAGAGCTCTTGCCCAGTGGCAAGCAGCCCACATTTGATAACCGCGTAGGCTGGGCAAAAACCTATATGGAAAAAGCCGGATTGTTTGAAAAGACGCGACGCGCCTATTTCAAAATTACGCCACGTGGCCAAGAATTATTGGCATCAAAACCAAAAGAAATTAATAGAGAAGTACTGATGCAATTTAATGAGTTCATCGAGTTCACGCAATTGCGTCATAACGATAACCCCCTATGACAGGATACTTGTCGCCTCATTATTTTAACTCAATTAAACTAAAGAGGCACGAAAATGAACAACAAGTTTACCCAAGGTTTTAAAGAACAAGCAGTACAAAAAGCATTAACACGAGGTTCAAAGAAGGTAGAACTCTTGGCACAAGAGCTGAGTGTTGGTTATTCAACCCTACAAAAATGGATAAGAGAATACAAAACAGTGAATTTTGAACACACTAAAAATAAACGTCCTCTGGATTGGACACGAGAACAGCAATTACAAGCCATCATTGAAACGGCGGGCCTGGAAGCGACACAGCGCAGTGAGTATTGTCGCGAAAAAGGACTTTACCCCCATCAGCTAGATGAATGGCGTTTAAGTTTCCTTGCCGTCAATGCCGATGTTAGTAACAGTAGCAAACACGAAATTAAAACGTTAAAAACAGAAAACGCCCTGCTACAAAAAGAACTTCGCCGAAAAGATAAAGCCCTGGCGGAAACGGCCGCGTTGTTGGTGCTCCAAAAAAAGTTCCAAGCGCTGTTGGAGGACGCGGAATAATGATCCCCCTTGAACAGCGTAAAACTATCATAATGCTATGTGATGAGGCAACCGCCTCTGGTGCACGACAACACCAAGCCTGTGATATCCTAGGCCTCTGCGCCAAGACGATTCAACGTTGGAAAAAACCAACTGAACTGCAGGATGATGGACGACAAATGCGAGAATTCATTCCAACGAATAAAATAACAGCAGTCGTGCGACACGACATTCTAAGCGTGGTGAACACGGCAGAATTTTGTGCCATGACACCCAATCAAATTGTGCCAATTTTAGCGGAAAGAGGCGTGTATATCGCATCTGAACGCACATTTTATCGTATCTTAAATGAAGAAGATCAGCTGCAACATCGCCAAAAATCAAAACCGAGAACGGCACGACACAAACCAAAAGCGCAGTGTACCACCGGGCCAGGTCAATGTTTAAGTTGGGATATTACGTATTTAAAAACAACTGTCCTAGGTCAATTCTTTTATCTTTATTTATTTCTGGATATTTTCAGTCGTAAAATCGTGGGTTGGAAAATTCACGACTGTGAAAGTAGTGAACTCGCCGCTGAATTAGTTCAGGAAATAGCACAGCGTGAAGGTTATGATAAACATCAAGTCGTGATACATTCTGATAATGGCAGTCCTATGAAAGGAGCAACACTCCTGGCAACATTTCACTACCTTGGGATCACATCATCGTACAGCCGACCGTCGGTGAGCAATGATAATCCCTATTCGGAATCGTTATTTAAAACAGTGAAATATTGCCCCTACTTTCCAGCCAACCCTTTTCATGACGTGCAGCAAGCTCGGCAATGGATGACTGGATTTGTTCATTGGTACAACGATCAACATCGTCATAGTAGTATTAAGTTCGTCACCCCAGCTCAGCGTCATGTCGGCTCTGATAAAACACTATTGGCAACTCGTCATCAAACCTATCTAAAAGCAAAACAAGAACATCCTGAACGGTGGAGTGGTAAGACTAGAGATTGGAGTAGACAAGAAATCGTCATGCTCAATCCAGACAAGAGCAACAAAATAGTAAAGGAGAAGTCAGTCGGTTTGGCAGCATAATTTTTTAACTGAGGCGACAGGTATCTTGACATTTACCGCAGCGAACATCACGTTTAATCTTATGAATTTCATCGATGCTTACCCTCTAATTCTGATTCAACCCGTCGTGCCGGAAAAGTAGCGTACTTCAAGGGATTCAGCCAATTTTTCCGAAGGCTTTGCCATCCTCCTTTTCCTTTCATTCGCTTTAAGTGCTGTATAACAATTCGCTTATTATATTTTGTTTATCCGCTACACCTCGGGAAGCTGATTCATTGCTTTTCTGTCAGCCACTCTGTTCAAAAACTGTCCTGTTGCGACTCCCGAATGCCACTTACCTTTTGTCATTTCGAGCCCCGAACGAAGTGAGTGGGCGAGAAATCCTTGTGGCGTACGGCTGAAGGATAACAATCTTCAACACCTCGGATTTCTCGGACCTCGCTTCACGTTGTTCGCGACTCGAAATGACAATACTCGCCAAACCATGCGGTTTCTGAACAGCATCGATGCCAATTGGTCAGAGATTTCCCCGGTAATTTCTCACACCCCCCCTGTTTTTAATTCACGGTAACCCCCCAGCCGTTTTTCTAAACTTACCCTCAAGCACAGGATGCATGTGCACGCCAGGGAGGGCTCAATTTAGAGCTTGTTTAATAGGGGTCTTACCATGATGACAAAGATGCAAACCAATACGCTCCATTTTG
>JANNJI010000854.1:0-4480 GCA_031405795.1 Gammaproteobacteria bacterium | reverse complement strand
CCCAGCAAGGCATCGACCGGCAAGACCTCCATTCGCGAAAGCCCGACGCTGCCAGGCCAATACCAGATCGACAGCTTCTTTGACATCTTCACCGAACTGAGTCTCGATGGGGGGCAAAGCTGGATCGAAGCTTCCGGACCGATGCACTTTGAATCGGTCCCCGAGCCGAGCACGTTCGTGTTGGGCGCGTTAGGCATCTTTGGCCTCGGCGTCGTCGCCCTGCGGAAGAAGGTTCGCCGAGCTTAAACCGCTCTGGCAGTGAACAAGCCACTCGCGCAAGCCCCGCCCGGCCGCTGGATAAGACCTTGCAAATAGTTTCGCCACTGAGCAATATCCTCCAATTGTTGATAACATTCTTCGAGCAAAGGCAGTACCTCCGGTAAATACTCCGGGTCTTGTTCCTCTATGCGCATGTAAGCACGAATAGCCAGGTGATACTCATTGTTACGTCTGGCGATATTACCTTCCAGAATGCTTGCCCGCACACAGTTGGGATCAGTTTTTAATGCCTTTTGAATTTGCATCCTGGCAGCATCGAGATCATCGGCCTTTAACGCCTGTTCCGCAATCTCACAATGATAATGCGCCACCATGCTGTTTAATGCATTGTTGCTTTTACCATCCAACTTGTGCGCGGTGGTTATGGCTTTTTCCCAGTCACGCTCCTGCTGATAGATATCAACTAACTGAAATAACGCATTAGTGGTTCGTGGATTTTTCTCAACCAACTCAGTAAACAATTCCTCTGCACGATCCAATAAGCCCGCCCGCATATAGTCTTGTCCAAGCTCATACATCGCCTGGGCACGTTGTTCAACACTGAGCCGGGGCCGACTGATAAGATTTTGATGCACACGGATCGCACGATCCACTTCGCCACGGCGTCGAAACAGGTTTCCCAATGCCAAATGGGTTTCAACCGTTTCACGATTGACTTCTAACATCTGGATAAAAAGATCGACCGCTTTATCCGGCTGCTCATTTAAAAAGAAATTCAGTCCCTTGATGTAATCCAAAGGAACATCATTCGCTGTAGGTTTACTGGGTTGTTCGTAATGACGTCGCCCTATCACCCAGCCAGAAAAGGCCGCGACAGGCAACAGCAAAAATAAAAGCAGGATGGGGTCGAAGAACCACATTAATACAAGGTTTTGGTTGGATTAATACGTAAATTCGCTATTTCTTTCTCAGCGAGTTCAACGGCTTTGCGCAGTCGAGCGGCCTCTCGGCGCAGACGCAACAACATAAACAGACTTACCGCAACACCCAACATGGCGCCAATCAGCAGGGCGATAATTAATGCCAGCGAAAAATGCAGCTCTTTACTACCAAAATAATAATTTAATTGTACTGTTTGGGAATTCAAAATGGCAAAGATCAAGCCCATCATAAATAATATAAAGAATATGATGACATAGAAAACTCTTGCCACGTCCCACCTCGCAAATCCTGTACTTAAAACGAAAACACCGGCAAGGATAAAACCTGTTTGCCGGTGTCAAATAGTAAGTACGTGTGTATTATCCAGTGATGCCGAACTTGTCCATGCTCTCATTCACACGTTCCCGTAATTCCTTGCCCGGCTTGAAATGAGGAACATATTTGGAGATTAATTCCACTGAATCGCCTGTTTTCGGGTTACGCCCCACACGCGGTGGACGGTAATGCAAAGAGAAGCTCCCAAAGCCGCGAATCTCGATGCGTTCGCCACTTGCCAAACATTGTGCCATGTGTTCCAACATGGACTTTACCGCCAACTCAACATCTTTATAAGCAAGTTGCTTTTGCTTTTGGGCGAGGATTTCGATCAATTCTGATTTTGTCATGATTGTCGCTCCAGCGGTGATGCGGGGTGAATGACTCACCCCGTCCCACACCGGTTGTTTGGTTACTCGTTATTCTCCATCTTTTCTTTGAGAATATCACCCAGCGTCGTGGTTGCCTGACCTGCACTACGATTATAGTCACTCATCGCGGTTTTTTCGGCCTCCGAATCCTTGGCTTTGATAGATAAGCTGATATTACGGCTCTTCTTGTCAACGCCCATGAATTTGGCCTCAACCTCATCACCGACATTCAGCAGGCTGCGCGCATCTTCCACGCGATCACGTGAGACTTCCGAGGCACGCAAATAACCTTCCACTCCGTCGCCGAGATCAATCACTGCACCTTTGGCATCAATACTCAGTACCTTACCCATGACGATACTGCCCTTGGTGTGGGCGGCCACAAAGTTATTGAAAGGGTCTTGTTCCAGTTGTTTGATACCTAAGGAAATACGTTCACGTTCCTGGTCAACCGCCAAGACAACCGCGTCGACTTCCTGGCCTTTCTTGTAATTACGCACCGCTTCTTCGCCAGGCATATTCCAGGAAATGTCGGATAGGTGAACCAAACCATCGATGCCGCCGTCCAGCCCGATGAAAATACCGAAATCGGTGATGGACTTGATCTGACCACTGACGCGATCATTTTTGTTGTGCGTCGTGGAAAAGGCTTCCCACGGATTCGCATGACACTGTTTGATACCCAAGGAAATACGACGACGCTCTTCATCGATATCCAGCACCATGACTTCGACTTCGTCACCCAACTGTACAACCTTGCTGGGATGGACGTTCTTATTGGTCCAATCCATTTCGGAGACATGCACCAAGCCTTCCACGCCGTCTTCGATCTCAACAAAGCAACCATAATCCGCAATATTCGTCACTTTACCGAATAGACGCGATTTTTCCGGATAACGGCGGGCGATATCAACCCAGGGATCTTCACCCAGTTGTTTCAGGCCCAGCGATACACGCATACGTTCTTTGTCAAACTTCAATACCTTCACTTGAATTTCACTGCCAACCGTCACGATCTCACTGGGGTGCTTAACACGCTTCCATGACATATCGGTAATATGTAACAAGCCATCAATACCGCCCAGATCAATAAATGCACCGTAGTCGGTCAGGTTCTTCACCACACCCTTGATGATCGAACCTTCCTGCATGTTCTGAATCAGCGCCAACCGTTCTTCACTGCTTTCCTGTTCAACCACGGCACGGCGTGAAACAACGACGTTGTTACGCTGACGATCCAGCTTGATCACCTTAAATTCAAGCGGCTTGCCTTCAAGATACGTGGTATCACGAATGGGGCGAACATCAACCAATGAACCCGGTAAGAAGGCACGGATGTCATTCAGATCAACCGTAAAGCCACCTTTGACTTTATCAGTGATAATACCAATCACGGTTTCGCTCGCGGCGTGCGCGGTTTCCAGACGCTTCCAGGCTTCGGCGCGTTTGGCCTTTTCACGGGACAGGCGGGTTTCACCGTAACCATCTTCGACGGTGTCCAGTGCAACATCAATCACATCGCCGACAGCGACCGTGATATTGCCTGCTTCATCTTTGAATTGTTCGATAGGAATCGCGCCTTCGGATTTGAGTCCGGCATTCACGATAACGACATCACCGCTGATTGCTATGACGGTACCGGCAATGATTGTACCGGGTACCATTTTGGTTTTAATGAGACTTTGTTCGAATAGATCTGCAAAACTTTCTGTCATTTGAGGTTACCTTGCCAGCATTACACGGGCAGTTTTTGCGGCCCACAGACCGCGGATGGTTGAACTTACAGTCCGCAACAACGGACCACCTTAACGTTGGAACACGTGAGCAAGTCGTTCCTGGCAAAGGATTTTCACCGTTGCCATCACCTCAGCCACATCCATCATGGAGGTATCCACGATGACCGCATCTTCTGCTGACTTCAAAGGTGAGGCTTGCCGAGAACTATCCCGGGTATCACGTTCCGCTATCTCTTTTACGAGGGCGGAGAGGCTAACACTAAAGCCTTTGTCTTTCAACTGTTTATAGCGTCTTTGCGCCCGCTGTTCAGCACTGGCGGTGAGAAAAATTTTGACGCTGGCCTGGGGGAAAACCGTGGTGCCCATGTCACGCCCGTCTGCCACTAAGCCCGGTGGCTTGGCAAAGGCCCGCTGCCGCTCTAACAGCGCCTGGCGCACAGCGGGGATCGCCGCCACCTGCGAGGCACGATTGCCACAGGTTTCTGTGCGAAGCTCCCCGCTGACCTCCACCCCTTCCAACCAAATTTCGGGCTCGGCGGTAGGGTCGGCCTGGGTAAATTTAACATCCAGTTGCTGAGCATAGCGGGTAATGGCCTCATTCTCATTAATAGCAAGGTGATGCTTGTCGATACCCAGACCCACTAGCCGGTATAGCGCCCCGCTATCGAGAAAATGCCAGCCCAGCTCATGCGCTAATAACCGGCTGATTGTGCCCTTACCCGAACCACTCGGACCATCGATAGTGATGACAGGGATGTTAGGTACGCCCATTACGGGTTACGTCCATATCTATCATCAAATCGAACAATATCATCTTCCCCCAGATAAGCATCGGCTTGAGAATCCAGGAACCATCCCCCTGGAAATGATTGAAGTACAATCCGGCGCTTATCTGGG
>JANNJI010000853.1:0-3094 GCA_031405795.1 Gammaproteobacteria bacterium | reverse complement strand
TGGGAGGACCCTCCAAACGGTTGCTGGTTGGATGGCCAATACCGAATTCCAACTATTTTATGCCCGTCCGACGATGCATCTTCAAGAACAACCGGTCAGACTTACACCGTGGCGTACACAACGACGGTCTCCTTAAAGTATTCAGCCTTGTAGCAGAAAAAACAACATTACCCGCGCACTTGAACCGCTGCGGAACGGGATAGGCGGACTATGACAAATTTCGCCGGTAAAAATCATCACGCCAAGGTCACATTAGTATCACGGGTGTAAAATGCGTGGCGCATGTTCAAATTTTCATCGAAAGCGGAGGGAGAAAGTGATCAATTAACAGCAAAGGTGTTGCACTAGCGAAGAGGGTAAACAGTCACAGTTACTGCGCGATTAGCGGTGTTACATCCCACCACCAATCAGCAATTTATAATTCACACCCACAAAATACCCTAAAAAAAGAAACCCCACTGTCAAACCCATCACCAAAACCATAATGGCAATAAACCGGAGAACTTCATGACGGATAGATTGTACTAAAGGTAAGTTTGTGTACCACAAGGCAAGAAACAATACGACCAATGATATCCAATACAATAATCCCGCGACCGTGCCATTAAAACCCAGTGTCACGTCCAGCGTTATAAGAAATAACCAAAAGGCTAAGGCGTAGGCAAACAGAAGCAGAGTGCGTTTGAGAAGTATCATCATGCGCGGGATGGAATGTTTATAATGTTGTGCATTCGTTGTTAAAAGCGAGTAATACTATGACAGAGATT
This sequence comes from Gammaproteobacteria bacterium, assembly GCA_031405795.1. Taxonomy (GTDB): domain Bacteria; phylum Pseudomonadota; class Gammaproteobacteria; order UBA6429; family Thiohalophilaceae; genus JACQBC01. The sequence continues at coordinate 2,327 of JANNJI010000853.1, read as the reverse complement.
GTCGATACCATCGTCAAGTATTTTTCAGATTTAATCCCCGCATTGTACTTGTGGCTTGAACTAAGGATGCGCCTTCCGTGGCGTTATTTCAGTTATTTGGGACTACTGTTCACTTTTACTTTATTAGCATGTTCTTCTAGAATTTTTTTGACTTTGCTTCTATCAGTCTCTGGCTTACTGCGGCTCATCCCTTCGACAAGCTCTAACGCCGTCAGATTGTCGAGTTCTGGCGCATCATTTTTTTTGGTTTTTATGGTTGGATCAGCGCCATGCGCCAATAGAAACGTAACCAACTCAGGCTCGTCACTAGCAGCCGCTATATGTAGGGGTGCATACCCCGTCATGGGACTGACGATATTGACATTAATCCCTTTTTCAACCAGAAAATTAAGGAATTTAGCGCGCGTTTGAGGATCATTAAAGACAACAGACAGCCCGACACCTTGTTCTAAATCAGCGATGTCTTCCTTGGTGCCGCGAAAATGAAGTATGTAATACTCCACTACCCCATTGGGTATGTGGCCGCACGCGGTTTCACTAGTGGCACATATCATTAGCCCAGGAAGATGGTCGGTAACCATGAAATAAATGATTAAGCTAATCCAAGAGGCCGGGATAATAATGACCAAGGCGAGTAAGATCTTTTTGATCATGGTCACGTCCAGATGCGGTTATTGTTTTTATTAAAAGCCGACGCATAATCAACAAACGCGGCACTGGTATTTTCTTTCTTGGTAATATTGTTTATATACCTATTAACAAAATCAGAATCAAAAGCCCTTTGCAACTGATCACGGACTCGATCATAAATCTTCACCGTCGCCAAATCGGTGGCTTTGGCATGTTTAAACCATTGGCTGGAGGCTTTGGCGATGAATTTTGCAAGAAACTTGAAGGCGCTTAATCCGGGTTGAAAATAGGCGAATCGGAAAATAATCGCAACAAACCCCAGCGCGTAAGAGGCATCCACGGCTTCTACGAGCAAGCCCTGCGCAAATTCCCGGATTTTATCATTAATGACGAGGGGTTGAATTAAGCTGGCTCGACTTGGAAAAATGAAAGTAAGAATTTCTTTGGTTTCTTCCTCGTCAAATATCAGCTCTTCAGGTGTAAATGCGCGTAAATAGACAAATTCTGAACTCATGTCACCTCTCCTTTGTGATTGCAAAAAAACTGAAAAAAAACATCCCATTTAGACCATTAAGGGCCTCAATGCTATGTCATTGATTTTCTGGAGTCAATTTTAAACTTTAACATTCCCTTGATAATTCCGTATTTTAAATACGGATACATTTATAAAATCGGGTCTTCGTGCTATCAAAAAAAGGTTTATTTATCCTTCACATCACAGATCGTTTTCGCCGTGTCATACCGGTTGCCATCCAGGATCTTATTTTTAACGCAATACCATTGCGAAGCGGTGTTGGTGTTGCCTTGTTGGCAATAGTCGGTGTTTTCAAATTTGATCATCCCGGTATCGTATAACCATTTATTCACATCCAAGCAGATGCGCATGTCCATCTCGCCCAAGATCGCGGCGGATGCGGTATTGCTGAATATAACCAGTGATAAAACAACGATAAAACGTCTCATGTGCTACAGCTCCTCTGCTGGTGAAAGATTGCATCAAATCAGTGCCGGATGTCTCCGTCGTGTTTTTTTATAGGGGACGCCGGTAGCCCCTGAATAGCGCCGATAGCCTAGCATAAGGTGGTGGCCTGTTGGGTAACTGTCGATGCCTTCGCAAAATCAGCGCATTTGGCCCGTGTTGTTGCGTCGCACTGCACCCCGCAATGCGTTTTTCAACGACCTGCAGGACCTCGGACAGACTTGTCAAGACTTGCAACATTGGCAGATTCCTTTATAACTGTACCCATGTCATCCTCCTTTGTGCATCTGCATTTACACACCGAATATTCCCTGGTTGATGGGCTGGTGCAAATCCAACCCCTGGTCCAGGCGGTGGCGCAGGCCGGTATGCCGGCGGTGGCGGTGACCGACCAAAGTAATTTGTTTGCCTTAGTGAAATTTTATCGCGAGGCCATGGCCGCCGGGATTAAGCCGATTGTCGGCGTGGATATGTGGGTGGGCAGTGCGCACAACACCCAACCACCGACCCGTCTGGTGCTGTTATGCCAAAACACCCAGGGCTATCACAACCTGACCGAATTAATTTCCCGCACCTATTTACAAGGGCAACACCGTGGCTTGCCGATGCTGGATAAACAATGGTTGGCGGGACACAGCGAGGGGTTGATTGCGCTATCCGGCGTGCGTGACGGTGAAATGGGTCAAGCACTACTAAATAATAAAACCGAGGAGGCCAA
>JANNJI010000852.1:0-3474 GCA_031405795.1 Gammaproteobacteria bacterium | reverse complement strand
TGCCGCACTCACCTTGGCATTACAACAGCACACCGATAGAACCTTACCTACACTGCGTGCCGATCCGTTGGAAGATAAAGACTGGATACGCGCCTGGATGGATCACTATCGGCCCATGCACTTTGGCCATGACCTGTGGATCTGCCCGAGTCACTGTGCGCCACCGGTACCGGATGCCATTAACGTTATCCTGGATCCGGGATTGGCCTTCGGTACCGGCACCCATCCCACCACCGCTATGTGTTTACAGTGGCTAGCCGCCTACCCACCACACGATATTCCGGTTATCGATTACGGTTGCGGCTCCGGGATTCTTGCGGTGGCAGCAGCAAAACTGGGTGCGTGTGAGGTTTACGCCATCGACAACGACCCCCAGGCCTTGCTTGCCACGGCGCGTAATGCCCAGCAAAATGCCGTGACGGCGCAGATCCATGCCGCCGCCGCGGGTGTCGCAGTGCCTCAGGTGTCCTTGCTCATCGCCAATATCCTGGCCGGGCCGCTGATTGACTTAGCCACACAATTTGCCACGCTGGTGCAACCCGGTGGTAACATAGTTCTCTCCGGCATCCTCGCGTCGCAAACCGATGCCGTGATGACCGCCTATCGAGATAGATTTACGCTGTTGGTATTTGCACAGCAGGAAGACTGGGTGTGCCTGGCGGGACAACGGCACTGAAACTATTTAGGCTGTAAGGCATATCGATCCATGACTAACGCCCTGTATACCCGCTGCCCCCAATGCCAAACCTGCTTTCGGGTCACCCCAAGCCAATTGAAGAAGGCCAAAGGCAAGGTGCGTTGCGGCAGTTGTTCCCATGTATTCGACGCACGCGGCCACCTGCTTGATGCCATGCCAGAAGCCACCCGCCCATCACCGACAAAAAAAATCACTTCCTCGCCCCCGGCAAAAACAACGCCACCACCAGCCGCCCCCAAGGTGACAACCCCCGTTGCCGCGCCGCCACGCTCTACCAGCCCACCCCAATTTATGGATTCGATTATTGATGATCGCTCACGTTATACCAATTTGGATAACCTCGGCCATATCGAGATCCCCGGCGAACTGAGCATGGAGATCGATCTTGGCAAACACGCACCGGATAAGACACCTGCCGCGCCCACCGCAGAGAAACTATCGATCAAAATTAACCATTATGAGGATACCGACAGCAAGGAAAAACCAGCAACCCGTGCCGAGTTGGCAGGTATTGCGGCCATCTTTCATGAGGTCAATAGTGAGATTGCCCAACCAGCAGCGAATGAATTCAGCGAGGAAATCATTTTAAATGGTGGTGTTGGCGCGGCCAAACTCGAATTTGATCCGAGTGAATTGCCCACCGCCGCCACCTTTAAATCCTCCGCTGATCGCACATCGATCGATGCTGCCCCGGATTCATTTTTGCAAGATACAGACAATATTGAATTTGAACCAGACGAGTTTGTTGCAAAAAAACCACCCGCAAGCGGCAAACGTGAACTCGAAATGCCGTACTCTTTGCGAAGCAGTTATACTGAACTGGAAACCCAGCCCAGACCATTGTGGCTACAATCCCTGTTAGTCATACTGCTGGTTGTACTGATAGCGGTTTTACTCGTGCAATTCATCATGAACCGCCACGTGCAATTGGTGCACCGTTTCCCGTTTCTGGCCAACAGCATGACCCAGTTTTGCCTGCACCTACCCTGTCACTACACCGGACAACATGATGTCACCAAGATCCAGCTCATCAATCGCGACGTGCGCAGCCACCCCACTGCCAAGAATGCCCTGTTGATCAGCGTCTCGTTTGTCAACCAGGCCGACTTTGATCAGCCTTACCCCAATATACTGCTCAATTTATCCAACCTCAGTGGTGATTTCGTGGCGCGTCGCCAGTTCAGTCCTCAGGAATATTTGGATAAACTCTATAACCAATTTCTGTTATTGGAGTCCGGCACGCCGGTACATGTCACCTTGGCGGTGATTGATCCGGGCGATGATGCGATAAACTTTGAATTTAGTTTTCATTAATCACTAATATTGTGGTCGTTATTCAATGCACAGCCAGCCTACCGCGTCACACAATTATCACTTTATCCCTTCACCGCAAGCGAGTATCATTTGTCCCCTTTGATAAATACCGATATCCACATACCATGCGCATAGGCCCCTACGAATTGCCCAGTAATGTGATCGTCGCACCCATGGCGGGCGTGACTGATCGCCCTTTTCGTCAATTGTGCAAACAATTGGGGGCGGGGATGGCGGTGTCGGAAATGGTATCGGCCAATTCGTTGTTGTGGGGCAGTGAAAAAACCCAGCGGCGTGCCAATCATATCGGCGAGACAGAACCCAAATCGATACAAATCGCCGGTACCGACCCGCAGATGATGGCCGACGCGGCCAAATACAATGCCGATCAGGGTGCGCAAATCATTGATATCAATATGGGCTGCCCGGCAAAAAAGGTCTGCAACGTCATGGCAGGTTCGGCCTTATTAAAAGATGAGCCCTTGGTAAAACAAATTGTCGAGGCAGTCGTCCGAGCTGTAGCTATCCCGGTCACACTCAAGATTCGTACCGGCTGGGACACGAGTAATAAAAACGCCGTGAGCGTGGCGCGCATCGCCGAGCAGGCAGGTATCCAGGCGCTGACCATCCATGGCCGCACCCGTGCCTGCCAGTACGCGGGCGAGGCAGAGTACGACACCATCGCCCGTGTCAAGCAGCAAATTTCCATTCCTGTTATCGCTAACGGCGATATCACTAGCCCAGAAAAAGCCAAATTTGTGCTAGAGTACACTGGTGCCGATGCGGTAATGATCGGTCGCGCTGCGCAGGGTCGTCCGTGGATATTCCGCGAGATTAATTATTTTTTGCTAACAGGTGAACATCTGCCTGAACCTGGCCCTGCCGAAGTACGCGACATCCTCATTGGCCACTTGCATAACTTATATGAATTTTACGGCGAACACACCGGTGTACGAATAGCTCGTAAGCACATAAGCTGGTATAGCAAGGGACATCCACACGGTGCGATATTTCGCCAAACCATCAATAAAGTGGAAAACTGTGCGTTACAATTAACAATGACAAATGATTTTTTTAATACCCTAATCAGCCGGGAGGAGTTAGCAGCATGACGGAATTGGCCATACCTTACGAACAAACCGTGAATAAAACCACTGGGCAACAAACCCTGCGCGATAGCGTAAAGTCCACAGTTGAAAACTATCTCAAGCAATTGGATGGTCATCCCGCGGGGCAACTGTATGACATGTTCCTGCAGGAAGTGGAAACACCGTTACTTGAAGCCATCTTGTTGCATGTACGTGGCAATCAAAGCAAGGCAGCGGAACTGCTGGGTATCAATCGCGGTACCTTGCGCAAAAAACTCAAGATGTACGGTTTACATCAATAAAGTCAGAGACGAGGGACGAGTAACGAGGCAATGCTAAAGTCTCGTTACTCGTCCCTTGTTGCTTGTCGCTATG